>NZ_JANPLS010000461.1:0-11530 GCF_031422475.1 Chamaesiphon sp. VAR_48_metabat_403 | reverse complement strand
TAGCTGCTTGGCAACAAGAACGAAACCAAGAACATTCTAAGGTAAAATGGCAATTTACTACCACAGATGCTCGAATTAAACTGCATCATCTTTACCCACAATTTTAAGCGTGTCGAGCCACTACGGTAGGCTACGCCAACGTTGTCAATTGAATCCAACATATTGACCAATCCTTGGGAGATATGTCTGAGTTCTGCCATTTGCGCTTGATGTTCGGCTTTCTCTTCGTCGCGTTTTAGTTCATCACTTAAAGCCTTGTCTTGCATAGCCTGAATACCACGAGCAATTGACTGAGTTATACTTTGTGTTTCTCTAAGTGTATCCTGCATTCCCCGCTGTGAAATAACAATTTGTTGCAAAATTAATTGCATTTCTTTAAATGTCATAAAAATGCTCTAAAAACTAACTATCCCGAACATTATATCTTGCTTTCACGTTAGAGGAGTAAGCTCCTCGGACTAAACGATCAGTTCAGGTCGCGCATCCTCCATATCCTAATTCAAAACAAAGATAGATTATGCCAATACCAGAGAGTATTTATGAGAAAATTGACAATATTAGTGAATTTTCTAGATCCGATACAGATGAGATATCGCCAGTTGTCGATGAAGTCATCAGTCACATTCAGAGTCTGCTTCTAGCTCCTGAATATTCTAGTTCTTCTAGCGAAAGAGCAGAGCTTCTATATCTTCTTGGGTATACTTACTACCAATATCCATATAGAAATGGGAATCGAAATATCTATGTAAATATAGAAAAATCTCTCTTATCAGCTATTGAGATAAAAGCAGACTACTCAATTGCATGGTTATATTCAGGGCATAATGCTTATGACATGGGTAGATATAGTGATGCAAAAGAAAGATTTTTAAAGTGCCAAGAAAATCATTTTAATTCATTTTACCAACTAATTCTACTTGAAATGAAACTATGCTGCTTTATTAAGATAGAGGGACTTGCTCCGATGCTTAATGAAATTGAAAAGTTTGTAGAACAACTAGAAAATCACGATACTCCTCAAGATATATTTCCATACGTTTTGATTTCAATCATTAAAAACGATAATATAAACCTAGAAAGCTTAGATAAAAAAAACAAGGCAACTATTTTGCTATCTCGACTACAGGAATGTTGAAAGCAATAGCTAGTAAAGTTTACACTGCCCACGAATACATTGTCGGTCGATATCAATTGCCTAACGTTTAAGCTTTTTCTGAATACTCTTGATAGCTTTTAATAGTCTTAGCTGCGAAACACGACGATCGTTCAGATCGAGAAGATCGGATTTATCCAGATTGACACGATCGAAGAAGCAATCGATCTCACTCAGAATTACCTGAAGCCGTGACATAATATTCGCCGTTCGATATTCAGAAATTAGGGCATCGATATTATTTACCGGAGCATAAGACTTAACTACTTCTAAAATTCGATCGACATCGTAAGCCGTACTAAAACCTGCAATTTTATGACAATTAAATCCCGGATCTAAATAATCAGATAACCCATGATTGACACTCGAAAATACCTGACAGCCACAAGCGATCGCTTCTAAAGGTTGTAAGCCAAATCCTTCTGTCACTCCTTGCGTTGCCCAATACTCAGCCGAGTCATATAAATACACGCGCGATTGGTTGAATAATTCAGCTAAACTATCGACAAATCCAGAGATAATTTCTACCTTACAATGGGGCTGAAGTGCAGGAATTAATTGTTTTAATAAATAGTCAGAAGACTTACGCGAATGCACCAATACATCGATCGAACGGGCGACTTGTCGATTGCTAAATTCATCAGAAATTTGATTGGGCAAATAGTATAATAGCGAATGTGGCGATCTCTGACCCCAGTAACCGAGAGTATTCCGACTCACCGTAATAATCGGAATCCGTGCGGGGAGCCGAAAGCCATATTCCGCACTATGCGCGTGATAAATTGTTGGATATCCCTGCAACCGCGCCACTAATTTAGGCACATCAAAGCCCCAACTCACGACGAAAATACTATCCTGCGGCGCGCGCGCTAAAACATCATCTAAATAGGGTTTATCTGGCTCCCGTTGGCGATAGGTGACAATTTCGACAGGACGAATCTGTTTGACTAGTTCGATCGTTTTCAGTTCGGCAAATAAGCCCCCGCAGTAAAATTTCTCGGTAGTTCCAGGTAAGAGAAACAGCAGTTTTCGCATAAGTTAAATATCGATCGCATCGCGGCGATCGTTAGTTATCGGTCTAGCTTAATTTCTGCCCGCAATTAGCACAGAATTTATCGGTTGATTTGACCGTAGTACCGCATTCTGTACAAAACTTCCGTTGATTGACTGGTTCGCTCGGATTAACATTTACATTTTCTCGTCGGACAGTCGTTTCGGCATTAGCAGAGGTCGAACTAGAACTGGTACTAACAGATTGACTGTAAGTGCGATCGTCGCCACTAATATCACTGCTAATTTGAATTCTATTCCCATCGATCCTCACCAGCGATTGCCCGCTCGTACTGGTGATTTTGACAATTGCACCTGTCGGATCGAGCGTTATTTCTGGCGGTGCGAGCCAGATTCCCGTTGTAAAACTATCGCTCTGTCGCTGTTGTTGTTCGCCGTTATCGAATAAGATGGCGATGACAGTTTGCGCGCCTTCATTATCGATCGACAGTTGATGTCCAGTTGCTAATTTCCAACGATATGTCATGTCAATTTTGGATTTTAGGTTTACGATTTTGGATTAACATCTCCTTCAAAGAAGAGTAATGGCGAAGAACGCTAAGGAATGAGGATTTAATAATATCCATGTCTGCCCTCGTGCCAACCTGCGTTAGCCGATCTGCGGTAGTTTCTAACCATCTGTAAATTATACCAAGATCGAAACCACACCTTTCTTTCTGTAAAATTTTTCACTAAGATCGAAATAATAGCGTTATTCTCACATCTTGCATGACCGCGACAACCCCTCTGACACCGCTTCGCAGCACCGCTAAACTCACCTGGAACTGGCGCGGACACCAGATTAGATATACCATTACAGGCGAAGGTCAACCGTTACTATTAATTCATGGTTTTGGTGCTTCGATCGACCATTGGCGCAAGAATATTCCCGTGCTGGCTGAGGGTGGTTATCGAGTCTACGCGATCGATTTATTAGGATTTGGCGACTCGGATAAAGCCCCGATCGACTATAGTATGGAGCTATGGGAAGAATTAGTCCTCGACTTCTGGCATGAATATATTAACCGACCGACGGTATTTGTCGGTAATTCGATCGGCGCATTGCTGAGTTTAATGCTAGTCGCGCATCATCCCGAAATTAGTGCGGGTGGCGTATTAATTAATTGTGCGGGGGGCTTGAACCATCGCCCCGATGAGTTAAACTTCCTATTGCGAAATGTCATGGGGATATTTACTAATATCGTTGCATCCCCAGCCTTAGGTAAATTTCTCTTCGATCGAGTCCGTCAGAAATCTCGCATCCGCAGCAGTCTCTACCAGGTCTATCCGCGCCGGGAAGCCGTCACCGACGAACTGATCGAGATTATCTATCAACCCGCTTGCGATCTAGGCGCACAGCGAGTTTTTGCCTCAATTCTCACCGCGCCCCCAGGGCCGACACCTGAATCGTTATTACCCCAAGTCACCCCACCATTGCTCGTCCTTTGGGGTGAAAATGACCCCTGGACACCCATTAAAGGTGCGACAGTCTATCGAGAACTCGCCGCTGCCGGAAAACCCATCGAGGTTGTTTCGATTCCCAATGCTGGGCATTGTCCCCACGATGAGTACCCCGAAGTCGTCAATCCCGCGATCTTGCAGTGGCTCGAACGACTCTAGAGCGGAAGTAGGCATCTATTTATCTGCCGCACTTTTAGCCGCTTTTAGTTCTTGTGCGTAGGCTTTTTCTTCAGCTTGCTCTTCTTTATTTTCAGCCGCAATTAGTTCTTTCGGATTTTTATTGAGTTTGGCTACTTCATCATATACTTCTGCTCTGGTTGCTGCCGGATTTGTCTTTTCAAACAGTTGAATCACCTCCGAAGATCCCTGTGTGACTGGAGGTGCTGCATATCCTGGCTGGGGTAAGATTAAATTTGTCAGTGAGATTAAACTAGCTAATCCCAATACCAAACAGCTTTTAACAGCTAAATTCGCGATCGCCTCTAATATTTTCTGCATCTTAAATCTCCTGCAAATATTTACTAAATAAATCTCGATCGAATAAATAATATCTACAACTGTTCGATCGACATCTAAGGTCAGATTATCATTTAGTTGGTGGTAAACCTTCTATCGAAAGATGGATAAATGCCGCAACAACAGATGTTCGATCTAGGCCGATCGAGTAGCTAAACGCGTGGTAACTTGTGGTATACTCATCTTCAAAACCTCGCCCGATCGATTCAATCTTGACAATTTCTGCAAGCGAACATTTTCCGCAATTCACCCCAGTCGAATATCTGGAGTGGGAGGCGCAACAGGAGTTGCGTTACGAGTTCGTGGATGGTCGAATTTCGGCAATGACGATCGAAAGTGTCGAGCACGACCGCATTGCAACGAATTTTTGCAATCTGCTCCAAGCGCATCTACAAGCTACCGTGTGTCGGGTCTTTAACTCGAAAGTTAAGGTGCAAACATTAGCATCGAACGCCTTTTGTTATCCAGATCTAAGCGTCAGTGGCGATGTCCGAGACCGCAGTGCCAATAATTTTATCACTCATCCTTGCCTGATTGTCGAAGTAGTATCGCCCAGATCTGAGGTTTACGACAGAGGTGAAAAGTTTGCATTATATCGCCAAACAACTACTTTCTCAGAGTACGTTTTAGTCAGTACCGATAAAATCTGGTTGGACTTACATCAACGGAACGATTTAGGTAACTGGGCTTTGAATTCGTATGCATCTGGGGATGAAGTAGCACTCAAAAGTGTAAATTTCACCTTCGATCTCGATCGAATTTATGAAGATCGCATAGTCGATATTGGTGAATAGTCGATTGACTTTTAACTCAACTTAATACCCACTATAAAAATAACAATACCCCGCTCGATCGAGTGCGCTGAGTGCTTTTTTACTAGAACCGATAACAATAATCGTCGAGCCGATAATCAATCCGATTGCGGCTAAGTAAACACCGAATAAAATGCTCAATAGATACCCGACAATAAAATCGACGATCGTCGCTATTGCTAAAATTCCTAAGACATCGCGCAGCCGATTGAGACTGAGCAGAATTACTGTATTAAATAAACCGATCGCAAACAATAAATATCCCAAACAGGCAACGATTGTTAAAATGTTATCATTCTGACTGCGATGCAAGATCGATAATAACACGATCGTAATCGACATCAACAATCCAAAGTACAATAAAATTCTGCCGATCGACGACCAATATTTCTTTTGCAGTTGCCAAGATAGACTACCTGCTTCTGCTAGGGTCATGTGTTTGGCTCGATCGTACCAATACATAATTAATGTATAACTAAAATACTCAACTAATGGCACGATTAGTAGTAGATTTAGTAAAGCTAAATCCATACTGTCTTGATATTCTAAATTATTACCCGGAATCAGCATGAAATGACCAGCACGAGTAATATTTGCCACCAATCGATCGGCAAAAATAAAACCAAAATAAACAATTCCATACAAAAAGTAGGGAATGAGTAAATAGATCAGAATACTTAAATGTGGTAGTGCGACTAATTTACCAAACTTTGGAGCGATCGAACGATATTTAATTTGATTGGAGCCAAATAATAGCAACAGCGATCCAAAAGCGATCGCGATCGTACTCGTTTGCGCTTCTAGAGGACTAAATTTAAAAAATAATCTCAAGATAAAAAAGCAACATGTCACCCCGATTAAAATCGTTGGTGCTGCAAATCGATACTGAAGTCCAACAATTGCAAACAGCATCCAAATCGTACTCAGTACCATATAATAACTACCTGCGATAATTATATAGCGATCTGTAGTAATTCTTTGATAAAAACAGAATAAGATGCCAATCGATCCTAGTAAAATGGTTACAAAAATTCCCATCAGCAAAATCGACGTACAGATCCGATTAGCTTGAATGGGATCTCTCAATCCAATATAAAATAGCCCGCGCCGACTAATCATTTGCACGAAACCGCTACTAGTAATCAGACTTGCCATCGTGCTAAATCCAAATAAAGAGTTCAATTCTGGCGGTAAAAAGTCACCACTTTTATCGAGTGGCAAATAATTGAGAATTAAGAGAATGATAAATGGAATAGTATAGACAAAACTATGAGAAAATTGTGTCACAAAGACATTTAATTTATCGATAAATTTCGGAGCTAATCTTGAAAGCTCTCGATCTCGATCGACAAATGGAAATTGTTCGCGTTGGGCATAGATAAATTGTCCGAGCACTAGTGCGTCGGGACAACCAAATTCAGCAGCGATCGTTTTATCTGTATAACCTAAGGTTTCGACGATCGCCACAATTTCCCATGGATCGCAGACGTTGGGATAATTGATGTAAATTGAATTAATTAAATTTTGGAGTGAATGATTTGTCACGATTTACCAGTCATTTTTAATTTAGAGATCCTCGCCTGACGAATTAAATTCAAATAGAGATCGAGATAAGCTCGCACGCATTTTTGCTGAGTAAACAATTCTAACGCTCGGTGTCGAGATTTTTGACCGAGTTGGGTGCGGTGGTTGTCAGTTAAATTCAGCATTTGAATTATTGCTGCTGCAAGTTCGATCGGACGATTGGCGGGGACGATCGATCCGGTATCGCCTAAGGCTTCCTCCACCCCTCCAACATCAGTAGAAACGATCGCCGCACCACAGAGCATCGCCTCGATCGCCGCATAGGGAAAACCTTCAGAAATACTAGAGAGCGCGACTACATCGGCGGCTGTATACACCAACCACGGTTCGTTAGTAAAGCCAGCAAAATTCACTGTCTGTTCCAATCGATATTCGGCAATCTTTTGCTGACACCGATCGAAGTAATCTAGATCGGCAGGTTTACCATATAACTTAAATTCTACATCAGGAAATTTATCCCGGACGATCGGCGCGGCTTCAATTAAGGTTAACTGTCCCTTGAGTGCAAAAATCAACCCCATATTAATCACGATCGGATGAGGATTAGACTGACGCAATCGGGGTTTGAACTTGTCCGGATCGGCACCATTATACACGACCTTAATTTTCGCTGGCGGGACTTCCCACCACTGCTCCCAGCGGGTATTGTATTTACATACAGGTGCGACTGTATCGGCAAAGTGATAGTTTAATTTGACCACCGCACTAACTAAATAATGCAAAAAGCGACGGACGAACACCGAAGAAACTGAAGTTCGCAGATTGAGATATTGCTCGCGAATATTAATTCCATGTTCGGTCAAAAGATAGGGAATCTGATATTTTATTTTGCCAACTACCCCAGGCAATCCACAATAACTAGCGGCAGAAGAATGAATCAAATCCACAGGTGGAATCGGGACATGCAGGGGAATACAGAGCCGATATAGCAGCTTGAGCGTCTCGGAAACCTCGCCTAAAGTAATCCGCGCTGGTGCGATTTGGGATTGCCAAGAGCTAGTGACAATTTTCTGAAAGCATTCCCACACCTCGATCGACATCATCGTTTTATGATAGTCATACCGCAGAAAATACTCGTGAATTCCCACAAATGTATTGCCTAGCGTATCGATGTCCATCACCTCTGGCGATAAAATCCCTTGTAACAGTTGCTCGAATACCGGAATGAATCTCTGCGAGATGACTGCACCAGTAGTGGCAATTTTGCTCTTTAAGGCACGAGAAAACGGAAATCGCCATCCGTACTCGATCGGGTCTTCCATGCCCCACAGCGGCACCTTGAGCAGTTGCGTGACATTCTTCGAGAGTTGGTATTGTTGGGGTAAGTAAGGATTGGCAACGATCGCCAAAATCTTGAAGTCTACTTCTGGCATCTGGTGAGTTAATTCGTGACACCACGTACTCACACCCCCACTCAGGAATGGATACGTACCTTCGGTTGTCATTAGAATGCAAGGCTTCATTTCGGAAAATAAACCGTACCATTTTGACCGATTAAAACAGTCGGTTTGGGATTGGTGAATTCGACTTCGATGCGTTGAGTAGATCGATCGATGGGTGGGGCAATATTAGTAACTAGGGCGACTAATTCTTGACTTTCGATCGCGGTACCTACTTTGACGAGTGCTTTTTGTCCGGTTTTTAAGAGTGCAGCTTGTTGAGCCTCAACATCCACAACAATTTTCAGCTTTTTAGGATCGACGATACTCATCAATTTACTCCCAGCAAATACCCGATCTCCCGTAGAGATCGGAATTTCGATCGCCATCCCCGAAATTGGTGCGGTAATATCGATTTTAGTCGGCTCTAGGACTGGTGGTTGAGTGCTGGCGATCGCGATTGCCGATGGTTTACCATTCGGCATGGTTTTCTGGATCTGCTGCAATTTAGTTTCGATCTGTTGATATTCGGCGCGAGCGGTTTGAAGTTGCGCTTGAAGTTGTTGCAGTTGTCCGGCTTGTTCTGCTAGGGTGAGCTGTTGTTGCAGTTGGGTTGATTTAGTCTGAGCGGCTTGTTTCTCGGTGGCGACTTTGGCAGTAGCAATTAAACTATCGTAATCCGATCGGGCGATATTCAGATCGGATTTAGCAACGGTCATCTCTTTTTCGGCTTGTTCGACTCGTTCTTGCGAGATCGCGCCTTGGCTTTGATATTGAGTCAGTCGCTCGTAAGTAGCCAGCGTCCGTTCGTAGATGGCTTGCGCGCGGACGATAGCTTCGCGTTTTTGGCTCACGGGAAGTCGTTCCGCTTGAGTGGCAACTAAATTTACGCGCACGTTGGCATCGGCTACCTGTTGGCGCAATGGTGCCAGGTTGCGTTGATAATTGGCGATCGCCAGTTGAATATTACTAATCCTACCAGCGGCTGCTTGGCGTTCGCCGATCGCGATCTGTTGCTGTTGAAGTGCCTGTTGTTGCTGTTGAGATGCCTGCTGAAGGGCGATTTGTTGTTGCTGTGCTGCGAGTTGCTGTTGTTGGAGCTGTTTGGTACGATTGGCACGTTCGGCATCGACATTGCGAATGCTCAATAATCGATCTCCAACTTTCACCGTTTTCCCGATGGCAATGGGGATGACGGTAACGATACCGGGAATGGTAGCATCGATTTTGGTAATGTGGAGAGGTTCGATTTTGCCAACGAACGGCAGATCGTGTAGTTGCTGCGCGCGATCTTGTCGTTCTGGTGTTTCCGCTGGTTTATTTAAACTTTGACGGAGCAGATAGAGCGAGCATGTCAATCCCAACCCGGCGACTACTAGTGCTGTGGCTTGATACCAGCCGATCGATTTACGCGATCGACCCCATGCGGTAATATCTAAAATTAGCTCCGATGGTTGCTCGAATTCCGTACCGGGGACGATTGCCGTACTTTTAGTAGCAGTCGGCTTATTAATGCCCGTCAGCTCTAAGCTACCGGGATACTCGATCCGACTGACAGGCATCCGCTCGTTACTAGAGCGAGGTTTCCACTCTAATAATCCCGCTTCGACTCGATCTGGAATAAATTTTTCAAATAATCCCGGTGCGATTTGCATGTAGCCGCGATTGACAAAGCGGACGGCATCGCAAATTTCCTGTGCGGGAGCACCTTTGAGAATATAGCCATTCGCCCCTGCATAGATCGAGTCAGCGACATACTCATCGCTGTCGTGACTGCTCAGTACGAGCACTTTAGTTTTGCGAGAGCTGTGGGAGATAATTTTGGTAGCGAGGACACCATCAATATCCGGCATTTCCATATCCATGAGCACGACATCGGGAAGTAATAGCTTGACTTGCTCGATCGCATCATAGCCGTTATCTACCATCCCAACGATATCAAAGTCCGGCTCGGTCTCTAGTAGAGACTTCAACCGTTCCCGAATGCTCTTCTGGTCATCCACCAGGAGAATGCGAATCATGTCCACTTCCTTTGCTTTGTGATACTTATTGCTAGCCGTGGCTCATTTATTCGATCGATCTGCTGCTTTAGCCGGATGAAAATATATTTTGGTAAACTATATATCAATTTTATTACAGATTTAGCTAAATCGAGCCGATAGTACTACTGACTCTTGAATTGTAACTTCGATCGCATCGCTCGATCTGTCTCGATCGGCACAAGCGATCGTCTAAACTCTACCAATTATGACTCTAACTAGCTAGATTTAGCTGGTACTGCGATCGCAGCGCAACTTTTTTCCGCCATTTAGCTGAATCGATCGTTGCCAAATTATCCTTATTCAGTCGCTGTTTTAAATGCTGGCTAATGCTTCAAACTCCTGCCAGCACATAAATAGAGCGCGCGGAACGTGAAAACACCCTTTCCATTTACCACCCTTGAGGTTTAATAATACTTTACCCTGTCGATCCAAATAGCCAAACCATTCCCCACCTTCAGGATCGGCAAAGTGTTTCCACGTATATTCATGCACTTTTTGATACCAATCCCAACAAGCAGCTCTTCCAGTCAGCCGAAAGCCCATTGACAAAGCTACCAAAGCTTCCACATGTACCCACCACAATTTCTGATTCCATTCCAATTGTTGCGGCGGATGCCCGTCAGCATCCATAAAATAATAGATGCCCCCATACTCATCATCCCAAGCAAAATTCAGAATATTTAAGACCGTATCGACTGCCCGTTCGATCGTCACTTTATCCTGACGGCGATTGGCAATATCCATAATAAACCACATCGCTTCGATCCCATGTCCGGGATTAATCGATCGACCCTCGAAACAATCGACATGGCTGCCATCGGGAGCGATATTCTCATACATTAATCCGCTCTTTTTGTCAAGAAAGTCATTCATCACTTCCGCGACAGTCAGATCCAATACCCGATCTAATTTGGCATCCGGTAACAGCCACGCCATTTCTAGCGTCAGATTTGCCAAAATCATCGGTACTGCCAAAGATTTTAAAGAGCGCGTACCAGGATATGTTTTATTGTAGCGACCCTTAGGATCGTCTTTGCGCCGCAACACATTTTGATACGCTTGAAGCGCAACATCTTTCGCCCAAGATTCGCCATCGGCAAGAGCATATTGACTGAAAGCCATCGCTGCAAAACAGTCAGAAAAGATATTATAAGGCTCAGTAAGGGGCTGTCCCGTTCGATCGAGTGAAAAATACCAATTCCCCTGCGGATCGCGCCCATGCTCCGCCAGAAAGCTCGCTCCATGTCCGGCAATCTTGAGCCACTCACTCCGCTGCTCTACCCGATTGTATAGCATCGAAAACGTCCACACCTGACGATTTTGCAACCAGATAAACTTATCGGTATCGTACACATTTCCCGATCGATCTAGACAAGTAAAATAACCGCCATGCTCCCAATCGATCGAGTTTTGCTCCCAAAATAGTATGACATTATTGAGTAGTGTATCTTGGTAAAGTTGCGCTAGTTCTGTAAAATCGCAGTTCATTTCAAGACTGGGAAAAGGATGGTAGACAGGGATTTACATGGGCAG
>NZ_JANPLS010000460.1:0-8593 GCF_031422475.1 Chamaesiphon sp. VAR_48_metabat_403 | reverse complement strand
GGATTCAAGAACTTTAGTCTCATGAGAGAAAAACTATTAGCTTGCTTATTAAAGTAATCTCCGCTTCGCTCCGATTGCTTTAATAAGTTTAAATTATAACCTTAACTACGAGAGAGCCGGGCTGTTACTATAATGGCTACATGAAAATAGAAGATTTATTCATAGGTGCTGATGTTGCTCGGAGCAAGCCACTAATCTACTTTGCTATTCTTTTATTTGGGATGGCTAAAGAAATACCTATTTCTGGTTTTGTAAATTGTAGCTATCGTAAAGTTGCAGTTAGAGAATGTCAACCAGATATCTCCTTTTATATTGGCGACATAGCTCATTTAGCCCCTAAAGGTAAATCAGTTGTTAACTTAGATGAACAAGCTATTCCCAACCTAGTTGTAGAAATTTCCAATACTACTATTAATAACGATCTCGGTGCGAAACGTTTCCTATATGAAGAGATGGGTGTTTCTGAATATTGGATTGTAGATGTCCAGAATACTCTAATTTATGCGTTTGAAATAATCGATCGAGGTAGCCGCAGAGTCGATAATTCGCTGGTATTGCCGAACCTATCGATCGCGACTATTACCGAGGCATTAAATCGTAGCAAAGAAACCGACCAAGCTCAAGTTGGGCAATGGCTCATGAGTCAATTTCAGGGATAATAACTAAGCTAAATATTAGGAAAGAACAGTGTCACAACGTCAAAACATCTCCACAGGCTCCAAATGGGAACCCATCATCGGTTACTCCCGCGCCGTCAAAATCGGTAACACCATTCACGTCTCCGGTACCACCGCCTCCAACGCCGCAGGCGAACTCGTCGGTGTCGGCGATGTGTACGCCCAAACCAAACAAATCATCCTCAATATCGAATCTGCCCTCCAACAAGCTGGATCCAGTCTCAAAGACGTAGTTCGCACCCGCATCTACTGCACCAATATCGAAGAATGGGAACTCATCGGCAAAGCCCACGGCGAATTCTTTAGCGAAATCCGCCCGACGACGGCAATGGTAGAAGTCAGCCGTCTGATTTCCCCTGATATTCTGGTGGAAATCGAAGCTGAAGCGATCGTGCAGGATTAGTACTTTCGAGGTTGAACCCACCCCGTCGCTACGCGCCACCCCTCCGAGGAGGGGAATTTAGACTCTCAGTGCCCCACTGGGTTTACTAAATACCAGAACGAAGCCAATCCCCTCTTTGCGTTCTTTTATCTTCTTTACAAATCCCCTCCTCGGAGGGGTGCCCAAAGGGCGGGGTGGGTAGATCTCCGCCACAAACCAACAACCCATAAAACCAATGAACAGCCAAATCGCCACTATCTCCGGTACCGCCATTCCCTTAACTGGCAATGACATCGATACCGATCGCATTATCCCCGCCCGTTTTCTGCGCTGCGTCACCTTCGACGGCTTAGGTGCTAGCGTATTTGAAGACGATCGCATTCAACTCAAAGGCGAACACCCTTTTGACTTACCCCAATTTCAAGGTGCAAATATTTTAGTTGTAAATAGCAACTTCGGTTGCGGTTCCAGTCGCGAACACGCACCTCAAGCCTTGGCAAAATGGGGCATCAAATTAGTTATTGGTGAAAGCTTCTCCGAAATTTTCTTCGGCAACTGTGTCGCGATGGGTATTCCCTGTCTCACTGCCGATGCTGCCACTACCACCCGTCTACAAGAGATTTTGCGTGCCAACCCCAAGACCTCGGTTACCGTCGATCTGAACGCCTTACAGGTACAGTGTGGCGACTTTACTGCGCCAGTCTCGATCGGCGAAGGCTCCCGCCAGCAATTAACCAATGGCACCTGGGATGCTTGTGGGCAATTAGTCGCCAATCTCAGCCAAACGCAAGTTACCGCAGCAAAGTTACCTTACGTTGCTTGGTGAACGGTACAAATCTGTAGGTTGGGTTGAAGCTCAAGCGAAACCCAACATCCACACATTTAATTGACGGGTTTGTTGGGTTTCATGCCTTAACCCAGCCTACAATCTTACCCTAAAGCCTAAAGCCTAAAACCTAAGTGGGTAATTGCCAGCGTTCCGACTCGACATGAGCGATCGAAAACGAATTTCCACAGCCGCAAACGGTTGTTGCGAGGGGGTTTTCAAATCGAAAGCCCCCGCCCATGAGATCTTCGGAATAATCTAGTTTCAGATGCTCTAAATATGCTAACTGGTGAAGATCGATCGACAGCGAAATGCCATTCACGTTGTAAGGTAGATCGTTGTCATCGTCCTCGTTGGAGTTTACCAGATCGACCGTGTAGTAAAAATCTTTGCAGCCACCACGAGCAAAACCGATCCGAAATCGACGATCGGTTTGTGTGCGTACTGCCTGCATTCTTTCGATCTCGGCGACCGCTGCTTCGCTAATTTCAATCATAAGTAACTCGATCTCATCTTTTCAAAACCTTACTTACTCTTGCATTAGATCGGGTATTAATCTAGAGCGGCGATCGTCGAAAAACTTCTAGCCGCTATTTCTGGCATAGTCATCTTCAAACCGGACGATATCATCTTCGCCTAGATACTCGCCATTTTGGACTTCGATAATTACCAAGGGGATGACACCAGGATTTTCCAGGCGGTGCTTGGTGCAGGCGGGAACGTAGGTAGATTGGTTGCTGTGCAGGATTTCTTCACGATCGTCGCAAGTTACCATCGCCGTACCGCAAACAACAATCCAGTGTTCGCTCCGATGATAGTGCATCTGAAGACTGAGCCGATGTCCTGGTTTTACTTCAATCCGTTTAATTTTGTGTCCTCTGCCTTCTTCGAGGATGGTAAAAGAACCCCAAGGGCGTAATTCTGTTGCGGCAACAGTACTTGTGGGCATTGTTGGAGTAGGCGTAAGATTGGGTGTTTTAGTTTGAGTCATAAATTGGGAAGTAACGAGTCGAGCCTGTTATGCCTTGAAGTTTACCAGTCAGCCAATAACCACTCTATCAACATCGGTAGATCTTCGGAATCGTTAAATATACCGATAATGACACGCGAATAACTACACTTACATAATTACTTTATAAAGTACCATAATTGTCGCGATCGGACTATGTTTGAAACGATCGTTCTGTCTCTAGCGATCGATCGAATGACTACATCTTAACTAATGTCTAGTGCAGACTGTGAGATTTGGTATCATTTAGCTTCAGAGGGTGTCTGAAAAGTATTATTTGCTCCGAGCGTAGATCTGAATCCCCCTAAATCCCCCTTTTCAAGGGGGACTAAGAATCTGGTTCCCCCCTTTTTAAGGGGGGCTAGGGGGGATTTCTAGGGTTTATGCTCAACAAACTGGACTTTTCAGACACCCACTCAATGGCAAACAGCAATTTTAAGGTGGTGTGGGTGAGAGAGTTATTCGGTGAGGAAATATTGGGTGCTGTTGCGCTGGGGTTGTTATTATGTCAGGGATCGGCTAGTTTAATTTTGCTGTCGCGACTGATAAAGGGAGCGGTGCGTCGTCCGCCATTGGTACCGAAAACCTCGATGCTCGGATCTGGGAGTGTTAGCGTGGTGGTACCGACGTTGAATGAGGTCGATCGGATTGCGCCGTGTTTGTTAGGATTGAGCCAGCAAGGCGAGGAAGTGCGGGAGATCCTCATCGTCGATAGTAATTCTCAAGATGGAACGCGGGAGCTGGTTAAAGAGGCGGCTACGGCTGACTCTCGCTTTAATTTGATGACTGACGATCCTTTACCTGCTGGTTGGGTAGGTCGTCCGTGGGCGTTACATTCTGGATTTTTAGGTAGTTCGACTGAGAGTGAATGGATTCTGGGTGTCGATGCCGATACTCAGCCTCAGCCGGGATTGGTGAACAGTTTAGTTGCGGCGGCGATCGAGGAGAGTTACGATTTGGTGTCATTATCGCCACAGTTTATCCTCTCCGATCTGGGGGAGTGGTGGCTGCAACCTGCGTTATTAATGACGCTCTTGTATCGGTTTGATTCGGCTGGAGTGAGGGCGCAATCGCCAGATCGCGTGATGGCAAATGGGCAGTGTTTTTTTTGTCGGCGATCGGTATTATTACAATTGGGGGGTTATATTAGCGCGGCGGGTTCGTTTTGCGATGATGTAACTTTGGCGCGAAATGCTGCCAAACAAGGATTTAAAGTTGGCTTCTTGGATGGGGCGAAAGTAATTCGGGTGCGGATGTATGCGGGGATGGCGGAAACGTGGCGAGAATGGGGACGCTCTCTCGATCTCAAGGATGCGACGACATCGCCACAATTATGGAGCGATTTGGCTCTATTATTACTGGTACAAGGTTTACCGATTCCGCTGACGATCGCGCTGTGGAGTTTAGGATCGTGGGAAAATTCGGTTTTAACTTTACAACTGGCGGTCGGTCTGAATTTGTTTCTAGTAGCGATTCGGTTTGCCCTATTACTGGCAATTTATCCTTCTTATTATCGCCCAGGATTTTCGGTGGCGGCGTTGGGCTTTTGGCTATCACCCTTTGCCGATCCTGCTGCTGTTTTAAGAATCTTTTTATCGGCTTTCCAGCAGCCAAAACAGTGGCGGGGTAGAGTTTATTAGAATGCTTAGTTCGATCGAGTCAATTTTAGTGAATAACCCCAGCGGTTTCTAACCGCTGATCGGAGTGCAAAGTCCGCCTACGCGGACTGAATTGTTAGTCCGCGTAGGCGGACTTTGCATCATCAGCCGCGACTTTAGTCGCAGGTAATTTATCGAATAATTACAATGTCGATCGAGAGCAACTTGTCGTAAATTTAGTTGCACTCGATCGATAAAATTGTTCTAAATAAAATTATTCTGCTGGCTCGATCGTACTCCGCAAGCCATGACTTTTAAGGACATCGCAATAATGTTCTGCATGTTCTTGATTGCAGACGATGACTAATGCCATTTCATTTTTATGTGCTTCCATCATCACGCTAATTGCACTAGTTTCTGACATATTCGGAATCGTAGTTACCAACACCTGGACTACGTGTTCCATGCTATTAAAATCGTCATTGTGAAGCAGCACGCGGTAATTGGGCGCGAGCTTACGAGATGTCGAACGCTTCTCGATAGTTTCTATATAGGTCATTTTCCAAACTTATTAACTAAGGGGGCAGCCGTTGGGCTATCCCCTTTAGTTTATCTCAACTACTCATTAAGCGCGTCTACAAGGTCGTAGAATAGGCGGCTGACGACTTTTCCGATTGTCTTTGCCCGTGCGAGTTTAATTGGTTTTGCCGCTTTGTATTCGGTAAATATTTTGACAATTTCTTGCCCCTGTTGGTTCTGCAATCGCGATCGTTCTGGCTCGATGCGAGTAAACAACCACAGCCAAAACGCATTCCGGCATAATTGCGATCCGGCTTTCTTGGTAACATCTTTAGACTTACCCGACTGTTCGCGGGTGGGAGCCACACCGAGCATCTTAGAAACTTTCCGCAAGCTGATATGTTTGGCGGTCATGGTACCGGATTTTTTACCTTTGGTAGTTAAGACGATCGGCTGCTTGAATTCGTCTAAAAAATTTTCGAGCGGGTAGATCTGGCTGATAATCGTTGCTTGTGCCCGCTCCCCGAAACCATACTTTTTGAGTACCTTGCGATATGGCAGAAATTGCGAATCATCAAGTAAGGATCTTAATTCAAATTCGATCCTGCATTCTTCTGCTTGGATTTGAGCGAGTAAGCTGGCTTCTAAAATAATTTCGGCACTCAGACCCAAGCCGATCGAGCCTGCTAATTCGGCATCATACCTGATACTTTTGGCGCGTCCCCCCAACCACCGCCAGAACAGCACCGCATTACTCGACACGTTGGCACGTTCGGGAAAAGCATAAGCGAGATCCTGTTTGAGGCGATTGATGGCGGGCGATTGGAGTCGAGCTAGATGGGATAAGCGCAGGCTAATGTGTCGCAGTTGGGCGGTAGTCTCATCCCTGAGCAGTACGAACAGTTGCGGCGACTGATAGTGTTCGGCATAGTACGCGCCGATGGCTAAAGCATCCGCCGGATCGTCTTTATCTGGCAGTTGCAAATTCTTGCGATAGCTCTTGAGTTGGGTATGTCCGATTAGGGCAACTTTGACCCCATGTTCTGACATTTTTCGCACCCACAACCTGGTGTAATTAACTCCCGTCGGTTCTAGAGCTAACACGTCTGGCTGTAAATCTAGAATTTGTTTGAGTCCGGCGGCAGACAGATATGCTTCGTGAAAGTTAGCCCCATCGAGATAATATTCTCGCAAATTTAGCGGCATATTCTCGCTATTCAAGACGCAGTAAACCAACCGATCCTTACAGGCATCGGCACCGATAATCTTCATATTCGATCCTCAATTATTCAGTTTTCAATGTGCGTTAAACTAGGAGAACACACGATATTTAACCGTTTTACCCACGGTAAGCTCACGAATCTCCCACACTGGCGTTATTCTATATCTGAGCGTTAGGGTACGAATTAGCGCGATTATTTTGCTCACGAAACCATACGGGCGTTAAGCCCCTTTCAACAGTCGAGCGATAGTCGCGCTTGTTCGTTACAAGGAGGTTTGGAAGCTCCCCGCGATACCCAGAGGGTATTTCGTCGTGAAGACTCATCAGGCGGGGTTACTGGCGATTCGATCGGTCGGTATTAGTTGAATTCCTCCGATGTAGATGGTTGGATCGAGTCGCTTAATTGTTTGAGAGTGGCGAATAAATCGGGATGAGTATCGAATAGATCGTTTTGGATCGTATCGGCAAAATTCAAGACTCTGGTATAGAGTCGCGAATCTTCCCGCACGCTCTCTAGTTCTAAACCAAATCTAAGTACTACAAGTAAATCGGCTGCAAAATCGGCACCCATGATTACCTGAAGTTCTCCCGGCTGTAAGCGTCGCTTGTCTGGTTTGCGATTACTCATGCGCGACTCTCCGCTTTACTGGTGGGATGAGTCCGCCGAGTAGATTATCCATGAGCGAATTGAAGTTATCCAGGCATGAATTTAAGGCGATTGCTGGGGCGATCGGTTTAGCCTTCAAGACTTCAGTTTTCTCGATCGCCATGACGATCGACTTAACTTCTTCATCGATCGACACCGCAACGGGTTCGACATGATTATCTTGCGCGATCCGATCGTCTACCAGTTCCCCCAAATATTCACTCAAAGTTACCCCAGCATTAGCCGCCTGGCGTTGCAACTTCTCCATCAACGGAGCGGGAAGTTTGATTGTCGAACTAGTCGGCTGTTTGTCGGGATTGATTTGGGATTCGATCGCGAGTGCGGTGATTTTGTGACCTTCACAACTGGCGACGACTTTACCCCAAACTTCACCCAATCTGTCGATCGATAGTTCTGCCATTTTCAGGGCTTGAGATGCGTTTCTGGGTAATTCTGTGTATCCCAAATTTACCAGCTTTACGCACACTTGCGCGGATTTAATCGCGTTCAGAACTTGCCAGATGGACAGGTTGACTTTAGCTTGACAGAACTGTTTGAAGTCGCGGAACTTTTCCACGCAATTGCGCCACCAGCACTGATTTCTGACTCGTTCGAGAATTAATCCAAACTTAATATAAGCGTACTGGCTGACGATTAAATGATATTCAGTCGCATCGATATCGCCCGAACAGTCATAATCGATTTCACCTTCAAACTCACGAATCAGATCGGAGATTTGCATCTCTCTAATCTGGTCGCCGTCATTAATTTTTAGCATTCTTCATCCTCATCTAATCCGTATTCGCAGGCATAGCAAAGCGCATTTACATCTTCGTCCCCTGAGTCCCAGTAGCCTAAAAATTTGCCGCACTGGACACAATCAACCCGAACATCTCGATCGTCATTCTCTGACACCATCAATTTTTATCCATGTGAAATATGCCCCCAACTGGGGGAGTGATTGATTGAGTTTTTAAATACTCTCGATCGCTTGATAAGCGTCTTCGCTAGCTTCCTTCCATCGATGGAAGCTGGATCGAGTTAACACCACACTTGGCTTACCTCATCGGTAGCGGGTGGTAGATTACAGTCGTTGGGTACGCCCAAGCCTGAAAATAGGTAGTGCGAGTACTTATAGTGAGTCTTGGGTAAAATACAAGATAATTGGTTGTATATTCAATACCATAATGGTATTATAAACACAACCAAGAGTCAACCGTTTTGCCCAAGAAATTTGGGCATGAGTGAAAAGACATTGAAAGAATTAATTGCTGAAGCTGGCTATACATATAGAGATTTAGCTGAAAAATTAGGCACGGGACATGATGCGATAGTGGCTTGGGGAAAAGGAACTAGGGTGCCTAGACTAGATAATGCGATCGCGCTTGCGGCAGAGCTAGGTGTCTCATTAAAAACCTTATCGGCGGCACTAGGGCAAGATGTTTCTAGATTACCCGACGACATGGGAGGTGATGAAAATTAGCGACTTGCAACAACAGCTATTCGATCCGGGTGAGTTCGATCGTCATGACTATACTAATATCGACTCAAGCCCTGGCGACTGGAATCGGGATGTCAATGGTGATTTTTCACCTTTAAATAAGCTTATAAACGGTACCCTCAGGAATCCGCCACCCCCCGGATCCCAATTTGGGGGGCATCGGGTTTTCGGGATGCCCCCCAAATTGGAAGCTCACACCATGCCCCCCAAATT
>NZ_JANPLS010000459.1:0-7867 GCF_031422475.1 Chamaesiphon sp. VAR_48_metabat_403 | reverse complement strand
AGATCTACAGCTTCGCTTTTGCCTGCGGTGGCTTTCTTTGTCGTTCCGCCCAATGTGGCAAAATCAGCTAGTGCTAGTGTTTGAATCCGCGACTGCTGGAGTGCGGCTTCTTTTTCGGCAATGGTATTATAACCCCAGTCTGCTAAATATAGCTTGACTGACTCTAATTCTGGCTGAGTGGCAATTTTTGTCAGGGTACTGAGTCGATCTTCGACAAACCAGACTGCTGGCGATTTCTTCGCACCACGATCGAGAATTTGCTTGAGGCTATCTATTTTACTGCGTTTGAGTTCCTTCCCCCAAATAAATTCACTCGCTAGCTCGATGCCCTGTTTTTGCAGCAGTTGAGTTACAAATCTGCTTTCTTTGGTAGTAATAATGACTGGTTGAATCTTCCGATTGGGCAGATCTTTGAGCAGATCGACCACTCCCGGATAAAATTGATGCAAAGCCAACCAGCTTGTCAGGTCTTGCTCGATCCAATTGTCGCGGACGGCATCTAATTGCTGACTGACTTTAACGCCGCTGAGGCGACTGTCTGCAAGGATGCGATCGCGAATCCGCTGCCAAGAACTCTGCATTCGATCTGCGGAAATACCTAAGGTTAGTGCCCGAATCAGGACGGGCATTTCCCAGCCGACTTCAATCAGCGGACGCAGTTCTCGAAATCTTTCAGCTACTCCTGGCGATGGTTCTAACCGCTCTAACTGCCATACTTGGGTGTAAGTACGCCATGCCGTCTGCCAATACTCTGCCATTCCATCGCAGATAACCCCATCGAAATCGAGGGCGAGAATTCGCGCAGCATTCATACAGTTGTTTTTCCTTTGACTAAAATAACCGTCAGTCGGAGCCGTAATGACTCGACCCTGAGCTTGCTGTTTGGATTTTTGATTTAACTGGGGTGCAAGGATTCGAACCTCGGAATGTCTGGACCAAAACCAGATGCCTTACCACTTGGCGACACCCCATTGCAATGACATCTATAAATATAGCATAGCCATCTGGGTTTGTGTCAAGAGGAAAGACTAATGTTTTTGGGCAGACCCTCTTGCCTCCGTCCCAAATAGGTATGGAGCAAGGTATCGATACCGATCGAACATCATCCCAATGATAGTTCCGAGTCTTGGTGTGAATGTGGTTTTGTATAGATGTGGAGCTAGTCGCTACTGGCTCGATTCTCGTTCCGAGCGGGGATTATTTGGTATTAAATAATACTTTCTATCGGCAAAATTGGATCGTAGATTTAATGGTAAATATCTAGTCAATAAATATCAACTTGACTAAATATTTGTTATTTAAGCTACATTACTGGCGCGATTGAGGCTGTTTATTGCATTATCATCAGGAGTTTTTTTGAAGAAAATGAATTATAAAGATTTTGTTAAGATAGGTGGAAATGTTAAAAAACGATGTTTAGAATGTAAACATGTTAACAAAACAAATACAAATCTAAATAAACCGTTCATTTAGTCTATAGCTGTTGATAGACGGTGATTACGAAGTACTGTTTAGAGCCTATTTAATACATTTTTAGTGAATTACTAGCAAGATGTAGGTCACGATCGATCGACGAAATGGTGATATCCAAGCTTGAAGGATTCAAGGAATTCGATCGCCAGATCTACTAGTAGCATCATATAATCCAGGAGAATTATAATGAAGATTGCTCAGATTGCACCTTTATGGGAACGAGTCCCCCCACCAGCTTATGGTGGAATAGAATTGGTGGTTGGACTGTTGACAGATGAGTTAGTTGCCAGGGGGCATGAGGTGACTCTATTCGCATCGGGAGACTCGATTACCTCGGCAAAACTAGAATCGATCCATCCCCAAGCCCTGAGATTAGACCCGACGATTAAAGAATGTGGCATCTATGAAATGTTGCAACTGGCTCAAGTTTACGAACGAGCGGGAGAGTTCGATCTGATTCACTCGCACATGGGTTGTGCGGCATTGCCTTACAGCAAGCTAACTAAAACGCCCACAGTTCATACATTGCACGGCATTTTTACGCCAGACAATGAAAAAATGTTCGTTCATGCCAAATCGCAGCCTTACGTGAGCATTTCTAACGCTCAACGGGAAGAACGATTGGGGCTAAATCATGTCGCCACGGTTTATAACAGCATCAATGTAAACTCACATCACTTTTTCCCAGTAGCTGACGAACCAGCCTACCTGGCATTTTTGGGCAGAATATCTCCAGAAAAGGGGCCGCACCACGCGATCGAAATTGCCAAGGCGACCGGAATGACTCTCAAAATGGCAGGTAAGGTCGATCCGGTCGATATTGAATATTTTGAGAATCAGATTCAGCCGCTAATTGATGGCGTGCAGATTCAGTTTTTGGGTGAAGCCGACCACTTTATGAAAAACGAACTGATGGGTCGAGCCATCGCAACTTTATTCCCGATTACCTGGCGCGAACCATTCGGCTTGGTAACGATCGAATCGATGGCAGCAGGTACGCCTGTAATTGCGATGAATCTCGGCTCGGTACCAGAAGTCGTTGCCGATGGAGTGAGTGGATTCATCTGCAACAACATTGCTGAATGCATTGCCGCTGTAGCCAACATTCCCCAACTGTCTCGATCTGCTTGTCGTGAGTATGTCGCTCATCGATTTGGAGTCGAGCAGATGGCTGCGGGTTACGAAGCGGTGTATCGGCAGATTTTGGCAGAGAAATTTGCGAGTAATGGACATCTGGTTGGCGCGCGCTAAAACCAGATGCCATCGAGCAGATGAGGGTCGGTTAACGATCGGCTCTCGTCTGCATCATAACCTGGGTGACGATCGAAGATTGCCACGTTCGATACTCGCGACAATTTAAATCGCGGCTAGAAGACAACCCATTCGATCGACAGTCACTCACTCACCGGGACTCTCACAAAGAGAATTTGTAGCCGCATCGTAATTAACGTCAGTTCTGGTTAAGCTTCAACTCTGTTGCTACCTTGGTTCATTGGTAGCAAGTTGCCCAACCGGGTAAAGTTCGACAGACATTTTAGATATTTTGGGATATTTCATTCCTTTTATCCCGAACTCAGGTTAATTATGCTAACGGCTGGTGAGGATGACTTATCCCGATTAATTTCAATTATTTACTGAGGTGCAGATATGTCAGACGGAAAATTCCCAACTACCACGATTAATCACACAATTGCCAAACCCCATCAACCATTTCCATCCGCACGCCCCAAAATTCCCACTCGTCAAGCAATTGCCTTAATTTCCGAGCATGGCGATCCTGCTGCTGAAATTGGTAAAGATGCTGCTGGCGGTCAAAATGTATATGTGCGCCAAGTGGGTGAAGCTTTAGCCAAACTCGGCTGGCAAGTAGACATGTTTACTCGCAAAAGTAGCCCTGACGATGCGACGATCGTTCACCATACACCTTATTGTCGGACGATCCGGTTGACTGCTGGCCCCGAAGCTTACATTCCCCGCGACGAACTATTTCAGTACATGCCCGAATTTGTCGAAGCGTTTCGGAAATTTCAGCAAAAAGAAGGCACGCATTATCCATTAGCCCATACTAACTACTGGATGTCTGGTTGGGTAGGAATGGAACTCCAACGCCGTCAAAATATTCAACTAATTCATACCTATCACTCATTAGGTGCCGTAAAGTTTCAAGCGGTGAGCGAGATTCCGGCAATCGCCCAAACTCGGTTGGCAGTAGAAAAAGACATTCTCGAACGAGCGCACCGCGTTGTCGCTACCAGTCCTCAAGAACTCAACGATCTAGAGACATTAGTATCTAAAATTGGTAAAGTCGATATCATTCCTTGCGGTACCGATGTTAGCACCTTCCACCCGATCTCTAAATCTGAAGCCCGCAAACAGCTAGGGATCGGTGCTAAAGAAAAAGTGGTGTTGTATGTCGGTCGTTTTGATAAACGCAAAGGGATTGAAACCCTAATTCGGGCGACAGGCGAACTTCGCACTCAATTAGAACAAGGTGAAGAAATCGATCCGCAGCACTTAAAATTATTAGTTGTCGGCGGTAGCGATCCGAATGAGGCTGATGGTGCCGAGCGTCGCCGGATTGAGGAGATCGTCAGCGAATTAGATCTGACTGCCAATACCGACTTTGTCGGCATGGTCGGACACGATCGCCTCGCATTGTACTATACTGCTGCTGATGTCTGCGTCATTCCCAGTCACTACGAGCCATTTGGCTTAGTGGCGATCGAAGCTATGGCTTGCGGCACCCCTGTAGTCGCGTCTGATGTGGGTGGTTTGAAATTTACAGTGATTTCTGAGGAAACTGGATTACTAGTCCCGCCTCGTGATGTGAGTAAATTTGCCCACGCCATCGGCCGGATTTTGACTGATGATATCTGGGCGCGGAAAATTCGCAAACAAGCATCCGCACGGGTACAGCAGAATTTTAGTTGGACGGGCGTAGCCATCCAACTAAGCGATTTATACCGTCATCTCTTGGCTCAATCGTTAATGAGTCCAGCACTAGGACGCGGATCGAGCGCGACTTCGACACTCTTGCCCAAACAACAGCAAGTTGTCAGAGCATCCTAGTTTAGGACTTCGTTTCTGGATCTAAATCCCCCAACCCCCAAGGATGCGCTTGCTCTTAAAGTCCCTCTTTCCAAGGCTACGGTGTATACACATCTCTAGTTAGAAGCGAAATTGGTGTAAATCCCCCTAAATCCCCCTTTTCAAGGGGGACTAAGAGTCCGGTTCCCCTTGAAAAGGGGGATTAGGGGGGATTCAGGGGGATTCCGGCAATTTCGCTTCTCACCAGAGACAACCTGTGGATATTTGGCGGTAGCAGAAATTTTAACCGATCGGATCTGCACTCCTGGCAAAGTCCGATTTGCCACCAGTTTTACTAATCAACCGAATTGCCTCGATCTGCATCGATTTGTCTAGTGCTTTAGCCATATCGTAGAGCGTCAAAGCCGCGATCGATACTGCCGTAAGGGCTTCCATTTCCACGCCAGTTTTAGCTTCGATCGTGACAGTCGCCCGAATCTGAATGCCTGGTAACTCGATATCGGGTGTCAAATCTACTAGTACCTGACTTAAAGGGAGTGGGTGACATAACGGAATCAGATTGGCAGTTTGTTTGGCCGCCATGATGCCTGCAATTCTCGCAGTGCTCAACACATCACCTTTGGGTGCATTACCAGCCAAAATCGCTTCTAGGGCACTCATAGCCATCCGAACTTGTCCCCCAGCTACAGCAGTGCGTTTAGTTACCGCTTTGTCTGCGACATCGACCATTTTGGCTTCCCCACGATCGGTTAAATGCGTGAGTCTTTCGGTTGGCGGAGCATCAATCTTGTCGGAAAAATTTTGCACGATCGCGTAAAAGTATGTTATGTTTATGTACTGGACTGGGGCGAGTAGTTTAGTGGATAGAGCGTCCGGCTACGAACCGGAAGGTCGGGGGTTCGAATCCCTCCTTGCCCACTAATTTAAACTAAACAGGTTTGAGTGTATGCTCGAACCTTTTCAGTTTTTCCGCGATCGGGAAAAGGTATGTTATAATTGTATACGCACTAGGGCAAGTAGCTCAGTGGATAGAGCTTCTGACTACGGATCAGAAGGTCGGGGGTTCGAATCCCTCCTTGCTCACTACTTTAAAACAAAAAAGGCGCGATCCAAACGGATTGCGCCTTTTTTATTCAGTTAGATCGGTTTGGCGGTGTGCTTCGCGATCGAGATTTGACTCGCGGCGGGGAAAGGATGGTAAGTTTTGGTGCAGTAGCGTCGTTATCGATTGCCTAGCTCCAGCTTGTGGGGCAGCCGATTGACGGGCGGGAAAGGATGGTAAATTTTGACGGAGCAGAGTAGCCGTCGATCGCAAATTGCCGACTTCTTCAAAGTCAAATTCTGGCTGCCACATGGCACTATCGACATCTCGCGCGTGAGTCGCCCCTGCAAATCCATTGGTAAATAGCTGCTTAAAAAATCTGCGCGCGCGCCAACCTTCAAAATAGAAGTAGGCAACGACTAAAATATATAAACCTGCGAGTATTAGCACGATCGTCAAATATTGATAATTTTTGCTATCGGCAAACATATTGTCGAGCACCGAGGAAATCGTCGTCAGCATTACTCCCAGCCAAGCTAAGAGCACTGCAAAAGTAATCTCATTTAATTTGAGAGTTAAAGAAATCTCATACCCTCGATATAAACTCTCGATTTTGCCTTCGATCGTCGGCACTAAAAATGCAGGCACATGCAAATATTTATGGCCGACAATCCGAGTCGCTATAAATCTCAGCCCCTGAATTTTACCAAAATACTGTTGATGCTTTGGGGTGGGATTGTCACTCGATCGCGATGAAAAGTCCGGATCGTAAATTGCAGTTTCTAATCGATCGGTAATCTGGGCAAAGTCGAGTGTAGTCAGAATTATACGGCGATCGCCTGGAATTTTAATCATTGTATCTAGATCGGCTAAATATGCGATGCCATTAATGTGTTCGAGCTATGAATGGGTAGATGATGTACAGCATACACATCGATCATTTTATAGCGTCGTCCTAAATAATTGCTACACTTTCTCACTAACTTGAGCAAAAATACTGAAACCGTCAGCGTCAAATATTAATTATCAATCCCTACCGCTGCGGAAATCGAGGTTAATCCTCGCGATTCTAATTTAGCTAACAATCCAGTTAAAATCCGATCGACCATCCAGGGGCCATTATAAGTCCAACCCGTATAGACTTGAATCAAACTCGCCCCAGCCGCGATTTTCTCCCAGGCATCATCGGCGGTGAAAATTCCGCCCACGCCGATAATTGGCAAATTACCATGCGTCTGGCGATGGATAAACCGAATCACTTGGGTAGATTTTTGACGAACTGGTGCGCCACTAATTCCACCCGCTTCTTCAGTTACTTTTTTGCCCGTAGCAGCAACTATTTTAGTCGTCAATTGCGATCGATCGATTGTCGTATTCGTCGCGATAATTCCCGCTAATTGATAAGCCTGCGATAACTCCACTACTGCTGCAATATCTTCCCAGGCTAAATCGGGCGCAATTTTGACTAAGATCGGCTTGCGACCTTGATTTTCTTGTTGTAAAGTATCGAAAATAATCCGTAACGGTGCGATCGCCTGTAAATCGCGTAAATTAGGCGTATTCGGCGAACTGACATTAATTACGAAATAATCGCCTAAATTTTGCAACCTTTTAAAACTGCCCAAATAATCCTGAGCTGCTTCATCTATCGGTGTAATTTTAGACTTACCTAAATTGATGCCGATCGGAATGCTAAAATCGTCCCGATGACGCTGTTGTAATGCTTCAGCCATCGCCGCACTGCCCAAATTATTAAACCCCATCCGATTTAACGCCGCCCGATCTTGTGGCAGCCTAAATAAACGCGGTGGTTCGTTTCCTGGCTGTGGGTGATAAGTCACCGTGCCCAATTCAGCAAAGCCAAATCCTAAATATTGCCACATTCCCGCCGCGATCCCATCCTTATCGAAACCCGCCGCCAAACCAACTGGATTAGCAAAATTCAAACCGCATAAAGACTGTGCTAATTGTGGCTGCGCCCGACAAAAATACTGCTGAAAGCTTGCTTTGGCAAGTTTGGTCAGAGGGGATGTCGGCGTGGAATCGAGCGAGTGTAATAGGGCTAACGACTGCTTGTGAACCGCTTCTGGGTCGGCTTTAAGAACGGAAAATAACAGGGGACGGAGTGCGAGTTGGTAAATATCCAAGAGGGAGTAAGGAGTAAGGAGTAAGGAGTAAGCAAAACCCAACCTATACGCTAGCTTCGTTTGAGGTTGACTTACCCCCCAACCGGGGGGCTTTTCCGGCTCCCTCCCCTTGATAAGGGGAGGGCTGGGGTGGGGTAAAGGGACTACGTGCGATGAT
>NZ_JANPLS010000458.1:0-5896 GCF_031422475.1 Chamaesiphon sp. VAR_48_metabat_403 | reverse complement strand
CACGGTAAATTACTCTACGGTTTTGATACGCTACTCTCTAGCGGTAGTAGCTTGGCTTCCACCACCAGCGCAGTTTACCTGCCAGGTTGGTTAGAAGCAATCAACTCCGGTAAGAACTCCCTGTTCCTCACCATTGGACCTGGCGATTTCTTAGTCCACCATGCGATCGCACTCGGACTCCACACCACCACCTTGATTCTTGTCAAAGGTGCGTTAGATGCCCGTGGTTCCAAATTAATGCCCGACAAGAAAGACTTCGGCTATGCCTTCCCTTGCGATGGCCCCGGTCGTGGTGGTACTTGTGACATCTCTGGTTGGGATTCCTTCTACCTAGCGATGTTCTGGATGTTAAACACCTTAGGTTGGGTGACATTCTACTGGCACTGGAAACACTTAGGAATTTGGCAAGGTAACGTAGCCCAATTCAATGAGTCATCGACTTATCTGATGGGTTGGTTACGCGATTACCTCTGGCAGAACTCCTCTCAGTTAATTAACGGTTACAACCCTTACGGGATGAACAACTTGTCTGTATGGGCATGGATGTTCCTCTTCGGACACCTCGTCTGGGCGACTGGCTTTATGTTCTTAATTAGCTGGCGTGGTTACTGGCAAGAGTTGATCGAAACTGTTGTCTGGGCACACGAGCGGACTCCACTTGCGAACCTGGTTCGTTGGAAAGACAAGCCCGTTGCGATGTCGATCGTTCAAGGTCGGGTTGTCGGTCTAGCTCACTTCACAGTCGGCTATATCCTCACCTACGCCGCCTTCTTAATTGCCTCTACTGCTGGTAAGTTCGGATAGTTAGTCCTGAAGTTATCATTAGTTAAATAGAATCCCTCGTCACCTAGTGGCGGGGGATTTTTAGATTCAGTCAGCTATAATCGATTTATGGATTATGAATGGGACGCGACCAAAGCAGATACCAACTTCAAAAAACATGGGGTAAGCTTTGAAGAAGCTAAAACAGTGTTTAATAATCCCCTAGCAATCATTTTTGATGATGAACTGCACTCATCGTTAGCAGAATATCGAGAGATTATTATCGGTCATTCTCAACAAAATCGGTTACTGCTCGTTAGCTTTACCGAACGTCCCCAAGCCATTCGCATTATTAGTGTCCGTCTAACGACTCAAAGAGAACGTGAAGATTATGAAAACACCTCATTCTAATCCAGCTCCAGATGATGAAGATGATTTAGCAGGCGAATATGCTTTTGATTATACTAAGGCAAAACCCAATCGATTTGCGCTACAAGATTCTCGAGCGAAAATGACTGTTATAGTTTTAGACGAAGATATCGCACAAGTTTTTCCTACTTCAGAAGCAGTTAATCAAGCTCTTAGACACTTAATTCAAGCAATCCCTTAATTTAAACTATCGACTATGAGTATAGATCTGGAAATCATATTCGGACATAACTTAGATATCGATCGGATTGCCAATTTACTAACTTTGCTAGATCGATATTTTGCACCTCTTCTTAAAAATATTCAACTCCGCTTGGATGCTGAAAGGAGAAATTTATTAGGGATTGAAGAAGATGTCTGGCAATGGTGCTACGAAGAAAAGTCCGGTGAATCTTTTGAAGAGTGGTTTGAAACCCAGCAGTCACAAGGATACATTCCTATTAACGGTTTTGCAGGATTGATGCTGTTTGTTAGGTAGAGTGGATGGTGCCCACCACCTAACTTTTATACAATTGATATAAGAATAACATCGATCGACCTCTGATAATTAGAAAAATGAGCAGATAAACAATCGGCTAGACGGCTAAAATAGAGTCAAGATTTAAATAATTTAGTGAAATATTCAAGCAATATGAACACCCTCTACAGTAAAATCGATTCCCGACGTATTCCCATCTACTCAATCCAAGATGCTGCAAGTTATTTACGGATTCCTGTGAGTACAATTCGATCGTGGACGATCGGACATAAATATCCAGTGAAAAGTGGCTCTAACTTTTTCGCGCCTATTATTGAAATCTCTCAATCCAAACCCTATTTACTCTCTTTTACCAACCTTGTCAAAATTCATGTCTTGCGAGCTATTCGACACCATCACAAAATTCAACTAAACCGAGTTAGAAAGGCTCTCGATTTTATCGATGAAAGATTTAAGGTAGCGCATCCACTCGCAACTCAAGCATTTAGTACTGATGGTGTTGATTTATTTATCGATCGTTATGGAGAATTGATTCAAGCTAGTCAGTTAGAACGTAACCAATTAAAGCTAGCTATTAATACTCACCTTAAACGAATCGAACCAGATGATGGTGGACTTGCCATTAAATTATATCCATTTACTCGTTCTCATGAAGAAAATAATCCGCGCATCGTAGTCATCGATCCGAGAATTGCTTTTGGGCGGTTAACGATCGATGGGACGGGAATAGTGACAAGTATCTTAAAAGAGAGATATTTGTCGGGAGATTCAATTGAAGAACTCGCAATAGACTATGACTGCAACAGGCTTTCGATCGAAGAGGCAATTCGATGTGAATTGTCAACGATCGCGGCATGATTGAAGTTGAATCCACAACATTTTTTATAGATCGTTTTCTCGGTAATAAGCTGATTGTGGAAACTTTACGAGCAGCAGGTGTCAGCGTTGAAATCCATGATGACCATTTTGGTAAAAACACTCAAGATGTCGATTGGATTCCCGAAATCGGTAGAAGAGAATGGATTATTTTAACTAAAGATGCCAGAATCGGTAAAAATCAAATGGAACGTCTTGCCGTAGCAGATGCGAGGGTTAGAATTTTCGTTCTAGTTTCTCAAAACCTCTCAGGAACAGACATGGCAGATATTTTTGTCAAAGCTATCCCTATAATGGAAAGATTCGTCACTGAAAATCCTGCACCATTTATTGCTAAAGTCGATCGAAATGGTAAGGCTAAAGCATGGAAAAGCAATCTAGAACTGATGGCAGAACTCGATTATTTTCTCAAATAAAGTATTTAGTTTAGAGCAATTTTAACGTTCAGATAAACCAATAACTTGCAGATCTGGGAGTATTATTATGACGATCGCCCAAACCAAAGAACGAATTTACACTCCCGAAGAGTACCTAGAACTAGAAATTGCTTCAGATACCCGCAACGAATATCGCAACGGAGAAATCATCCCAATGACAGGTGGAATGCCCAACCATAATGAGATTACTAGTATTTTCAATGCGATCTTGAGATTAAAGCTCAAAGGAAAGCCCTACAGTATTTTTAGTAGCGATCAAAGATTATGGATTCCAGAGGCTAATCTCTATACCTACCCCGATATCATGGTAGTCCCCAAACCGATCGAACTCCAAACTGGACGAAAAGACACAGTGACTAATCCTTGTTTTATCGCTGAAGTTTTATCAAAATCTACTCAGAATTATGACAGGAGCGAGAAATTTGTTGCTTACCGGACTATTCCCAGCTTTGGGGAATATTTACTCGTCAGTCAGTACAGCGTTCGAGTCGAGCATTATGTGAAAACAGCACCCGATCGCTGGTTGCTATCTGAATACACCGATCCGAGTACTATTTTGACATTAAATAGTTTCGATCTGCAACTGGCGATCGCCGATTTGTACGAAAACATCGATTTTGAAGATGGCTAACTCATTCGTTGGCAAGACAAGCATAAAAATATACTATTCTCGATCGGGAAAAGTACAATCCTCATCCAGAATTAGCACCACTCATGTCAGAACAAGATCGACCAGGACAATATGATGCGGTACTTGGCGGGGGAAATCCTCCATTACAAACACCAGTTGATGGTGCAGTTTTAGGAGACTTTAGTAGAAACTCCTTTAATTTACAAACATTACTCCAGCAGCAGCGATGGCAAGCAGCCGACTTAGAAACTAAGAACATCATGCTGGAGATCTGTCAGCGAAAACAACAAGGTTTTTTGAGAATAGAAGATTTAGAAAAGATCGATTGTGCTTACTGGCAAACGATCGATCGGTTATGGCGTAAGTATAGCAATCATCGGTTTGGAACGAGCATTCAAGCTGAAATTTGGCGCAGTGTCGGCGGTACATCCGAACCCGATTGGGATACCTGGTGTCGGTTTGGTAAGATGACGGGGTGGTGTGTTGAGGATAATTGGTTGCACTGGAACGATGTCCGATTCAATCTTAATGCACCGAGGGGACATTTACCGCGTAATGGTGCTTGGATGGGTTGGGGTTTGGGAGATTTTTGGGTAGGTTGTAAAATGTTGACGGTGGTGGTGCAAAAGTTAGAAGGTTGTCAGATTATCTAATTCTATGTTGGATTTTGGATTATTTCGATCGATCGATCCCAGCCATCTCAACCAAAACCCAACCCCCCAGATCCCGTCGTTTATGTTGCCTTTGCAGCAACCGTGTCAGGTTTTGCAGTGGATTGGGCATAATATTGGTAACTCGATCGATCTCTATCAGCATGACAGAAAATCAACCATCCAACACCGATGCCATTCTAGGCGGACAAGCTCTACTATCTGTTAATGCTGCTGTCTTGGGTGGTGCGCTTGGTGCAAAGCGAAAATTGGCGCATGAGTTGGGATTGAGCGATGAATTAACTGCTGAGTTAAGTCGGACTCATGATATCTTCAGTTTTGAAACTGTGACTGTAAACGATCGAGGTGACATCATCGATCGTCAAAGAAAGCAAGCATTTTACTATACTGAAAATCTAGGAGATGGGATCGAGCTTGAGATGGTGTATATTCCTGCTGGTAGATTGAGCTATGGGTATGGTGCAGAAGCTACAATCGATATCCCATCTTTTCATATCGGTAAATATCCAATTACCCAAGCGCAATATCAAGCCATCGTAGGAAAGAATCCTGCATATTTTAAGGTTTCCAAAGGATATCCCTACAGTAATAGAATGCCTGTCGAGCAGATATTTTGGCAAGACACTCAAGAATTTTGCTCGTTACTAAACACCAAAACTGGGAGGAAATATAAACTTCCTGATGAGTTTCAATGGGAATATGCCTGTCGTGCAGGTACTAAAACCACATTCTATTTTGGAGATGTAATCAATGAATATTTAGTAAATTGTATGACTTACCAATTTACTAGTGCTAGAGATTGGAAACGAACCACAACCGTAGGGCTATTTCCACCCAACAACTTTGGTCTATACGATCTGCATGGGAATGTGTGGGAATGGTGTGAAGATAGACAACCAGAAAAACCTAAGTCTGACTTTGGAAATCCACGTGGTGTTGTTTGGGATCTGGAGCGAAAAAATAATCTAATTAAAGGTGGAGCTTGGAACATCGCTACTCCTGAGTGCTCCGCTGCTTTTCGTGCTGCTGCAACAATTGTTGAAAAACAAACGCATGGTTTGTGTAATTGTGTTGGGTTTCGGGTGATTTGCATCTGAAAAAAACTATATTTATAGATGTAGTGGGCAGTGCCCACCAGCTAGGTTTCAGGCATTATCAAGTTGATAAATATATTAATTAAAACAATCCAAAATCCAAAATGTCCTTACCCCGCAGCCATCAAGAAATCGTCGAACAACTAGACCTCATGCTGCGAGCGCGGTATCCGCTGATTTATATTGTCGGTGCCGAAGAAGAACCGATCGAAACTGTACTACTCCAAGTAGCAGATAAATCCCAACCAGCCAGAGAACTCCGATTTTGGGATATCGTCAGGGGTTGGAATGATAATGGAGCCGACAAAGGTTCGCCCATCGCTGCATTAGGGAGAATCGCCAAAGCATCAGCAGATAAACCCGCGATCTTTGTCTTACAAGACATCCACCCGATCTTAAAATCGCCGCTCCAACCCCCAAATATACCAATTATCCGCGAGATCAAAAATCTCACCCGCGAACTCAAACGCAGCCGCAAAACCCTAATTCTCACTAGCTATTCCCTCGACGTACCGCCA
>NZ_JANPLS010000457.1:0-5254 GCF_031422475.1 Chamaesiphon sp. VAR_48_metabat_403 | reverse complement strand
AATTATCATGCCGTTCATCATGCGTTCCCAGACATACCCTTCAATCGCTTGCCCGTAGCATTCGATCTCATTCAGGAAGTTTTACAACGGAATGGATTGCCACTGATGGTTCAGGGCAAAGGTTATCTGCACGAAACGATCGAGCTAGGTCGGCATCCTTCGACAATTGGCGCGGTTAACCCTCAAGATATTAGGAATCGACACTACTTGCTGCCACTCTCTCGAACCGAATCGGCGATCGCTCACTAGGATCGGAATAATAATTATGAGATTTCTCCTCGACCATTTTAAATTTTGGTGTTGTTGCCTGATGATGATAATAGGACTCTGTATCCCAACATCATCAGTGCTGGCAGATCGATTCTCCACAGGAGCGGCTGCGCTAACGATAGTTACCGCACCAACTGAAATCAAAATTAGTTTGGGGAATACTGCTAATGAACTCAAGTTTTTCCCCAATCGAGTGCAGTTAGTAACAGGTAAAAAATACAAATTACTGCTGTCTAATTCCAGTTCCCAAAAACACTATTTCACGGCAATGGAATTTGCCAGCAGTAGTTGGAGTCAAAAAGTTGATGCTGGTAATGTCGAAATTAAGGGCGCAATTCAAGAATTAGAATTGCGTCCGAGTACTAATGCTGCATGGGTATTGGTACCAATGAAGCCAGGAAACTACAAATTGCGGTGTACGATTCCTGGACATACAGAAGCTGGGATGACTGGTACAATTGCCGTGGCTCCATAGCTTCGCTGATGACGAAACAATTGCTAGTGGATTCTACCGTAAGTAATCGCTTTGCAGTGCCTTCTGAAAAATAAATTTAGTCGATGTTGCTTATGTCTTACTGTATGTAAAAAACAAGAGGAACTCGTGAGGGTACTCACATCTAATGAGGTAGATTTATATCCTTGTTGCTACTGATACCATCAGTCATCCGTCCGCTCATCTGATAATGAGAAATCCGATAAATGCTGCGCGCATCTCCACGTCCCCAGGCATCGATCCAAGTGCGATTGATGGCCGGAGAAAGAGTGGGATTACGATCTTTAATCAGTTGCATAATTCGATCGATTTCCGATCGATCTCTCAGCCGTTCGGCTCGACCCTTTACCATCACGCTCCGCCAATGCAGCGATCCTTGTACTTCTTCAACCTGTAGGCAAATTTCTGGATTCGCGTCCATGCCATAGGTCTTCATCCCTTCGGTTGTAAATAGATAAATATCCGCACCTTCGAGATAATAGTGCATTGGAATCACCGATGGTTTTCCTTCGTAGATGAAGCCGAGATGACCGTAACCTACTTTTTGGAGCAATTCGCGGCTTTCTTTGGCACTCATTTCATCGATATTTAACATAATTCTTCTCTCTAAAGATTCGATCGTAGGCATAGCCTCTGGAGTAAGAAAAGTTAATCTTGAAGTGGACAGCGCAGTTAGCTCGATCGGTAGATCGATCGCTTTTTGTCAATCAGCACAGAGCAGGGAGCGCGATGAAGGACATAATTGCTAACACTGCCCACCAAGAACTCATTCACACCAGATAAACCTCTGCGTCCCATTACAATTAGATCGATCTCCTCCGACTCGGCAAACTCACAAATTTTGCGACCGGGGCCGCCAGAAATTTGATGAAATGTAGCGATCGCACCTGCGGCAGTTGCTCGATCGACTAGCGACTTTAATAGATCCAAGCTTTGTTGTTCGTAAGTCTGCCACCGTTCTCGATCTATTTCCAAGGTTTGACTGTCCGCAGCTTGAAAATATTCCAACCCTGTAGACATCGGAATCGACACACTATTCTGCTCCTCGAAAGATAAAACATGTAAGATTAACAGATTAGCTCGTTCGCGCAGCGTCCGCTGTGCGGAATCGGCCTTCGCAATATCGAGTGCTGTTTTAAACACATCATGGCTAGCGTCCGAGCCATCTATTGCCACCAAAATTTTGTGAAACATATTAATTCCTTTTTGCTTTGGATATTGTCGATCGCAATGGGCGATCGCTATACAAATAGAGTTCGAGAAAGATGTGAGATTTTTGCATTTTTAATCTAAGTTAATCTAGTAATTTCCATTCTTACGACGTTCGGCTGCTGCGAGCGAGCGAATTTTGGTTCTAAACCCACTTCGCTGTAATCTGCGGGCAACACGCTCGGCATCACGACGCTCGGCATGGAAACCTTCTAGAGTCCATTGCCTGTTGCGAGGACTGCGGTAATGAACGGTATATCCAATTTGGTAAGGGGGATGAGTTTGGGTTGGGAGGACATTCTGTTCTCGATCCAAGCTCAGACTGAATTCTTGCGTGTTTAGCGCACTTGCTGTCAAAGGTACAGTTACTAAAAATTCTACACATACCAATGAAAGAAGAATTATCTTTTTCATGTCAATACTTCTCTTTACTCATACATTCAGCCTACAATTAACTTGTGAGGTTCTTGTGAAAAGTAGAATCGTTCGCAAAGCGTCGCGGAACGAGAATTGCTCAATCTATTCGATTTTAGTTTGTGACGAAGTTTATGATAACTCTGACCATTTAGAGACAGCGTTCCTAGATTAGAGAGGTTAATAATGCCAACTGCGACAGATTTTAAAGATTATGATAATTCTGACGATGCTGAATTAGTCGAATCGTAACTAGCAACTTGGGTTAATATTAAGGATTAGGGATTGCTACAGTTAGCAATTCACACACTTCATCATCAGTTGTTCGAGCAAAATCTTCGTACCAAAGACCGATCCCACAAAACTGTTCGGGGGTGATGAGGCACACCACCTCATCGACTTCGGTTCTCAATCGATCGCATGTGTCGAGCGGCGCAACGGGAACGGCAATAATTATTCGCTGCGGGTGCTGGGGTTTGAGTACGCCAATCGCCGCTCGCATCATCGCACCTGTTGACAGCCCATCATCTACCAATATGACAATTCGAGCGCGGATTTCTAGTGGCGATCGATCGCCCCGATAGATCCGATCGTGGTGTTGTAATTCCTGAAGTTCGAGATCGGCAACTTCGGCGATCGTATGACCAGAAATTCGCATCCAGTCGAGCAGATCTTCATTCAATACTTCAAACCCACTACTGGCAATCGCCCCAATCGCTAGTTCTGGATTTCCAGGGACACCCAGTTTTCGCACCAGACAGATATCTAAGGGCGCGTTGAGTGCCTTTGCCACCTCAAAGGCTACTACTACGCCGCCGTGAGGAATTCCGAGCACGAGAACATCAGGGCGATTGGCATACTGGGTAAGTTGGCTGGCTAATAATTTTCCCGCCTCAGTGCGATTGGGGAATCGAGTCTCGCTCGGCATCAGTTTCACCTCCTACGTGTGTTTTGATTTCGCCGCGTTGTTGCTGTGCGTAGTCCTTAAGTTGACGTTCGGCACTCTTGAAGGCATCGCCAATGGCAGCGTGAAGATCTTCATGTGCCTGCTGTGCTGGCGGCTGGCGATTGACAACTAATTCGCAACGAGGAACGGTTAGGTTAATTTGGACGTGGTAAATATTGCCTTGATGATGGTGGCGATGGGGTACTGCGATGACGACGCGACAATCACTAAGGCGATCGGAAAATTTTTCTAACTTGGCAATATGTTTGCGAATCTTGGTTTCAATCGTGTCCAACGGGGAGAGATTTTGCCAGATGATTTGGAGAGTCAATCGCATAATTTCGTAACCTCTTGAGCTGCTCACTCTTCAATGTAGAATGAAAGTCTGAGGAACTTGTGAGTAAAAGTGCAGGCTTGCACGAGCTGGTTTGACTTTGGTTCTAATCGACGAATAATGACAACTCGAACGGCAAAAAGTTCGCTCTACAACTATGGCAGAATCTCTATTCGCAGAAGCCAGTCAACGGCTAGATGCAGCTCTCCACCACATCTCCATTTCCGAAGATGCGATCGAACGTCTCAAATTTCCTAAGTCCAGTTTGCAGGTTTCTATCCCCGTGCGGATGGATAATGGCTCCTTACAGGTATTTCAGGGTTATCGAGTGCGCTACGATGACACCAGAGGCCCCACTAAGGGCGGTATCCGCTATCATCCCAGCGTTACTCTCGATGAAGTCAAGTCCCTCGCCTTCTGGATGACCTTCAAATGTGCGGCACTGGATTTACCATTTGGGGGTGCCAAAGGCGGAATTACGATCGATCCCAAACAACTCTCCAAATTGGAGCTAGAACGCCTGAGTCGAGGCTATATCAATGAGATCGCCGATTTTATCGGCCCCGATGTGGATATTCCCGCCCCAGATGTGCAAACCAACTCGATGATTATGGGTTGGATGGCCGATCGTTACAACACGATTCACCGCAAAATCGTCCCCGCCGCGATTACAGGCAAACCCCTGACGATGGGCGGTAGTCTAGGGCGGGACACCGCGACAGGTATGGGTACATTCTTTGCGATCGAAACCCTGATGCCTAAATTCCAAACCGTGCGGGAAAACACCACCGTTGCCGTCCAAGGTTTTGGAAATGTGGGCGTAGTTATTGCCGATTTGCTGTGGCAGGCTGGTTATCGAGTTGTTGCGGTGAGCGACTCTCAGGGCGGTATTTATGCCAAAGGTGGGCTGGATATTCCCAGTGTCAAACAGTTCAAGCACTCGACGCGGAATCTCAAAGCCGCATACTGCGAAGGGACGGTTTGCAATATCTTGGAGTACGAAACTATTACCAATGAGGAACTGCTGACACTAGATGTAGACATCCTCGTACCTGCGGCAATGGAGAATCAAATTACTGCGAAAAACGCCAACGCAGTGCAGGCGAAGTATATTTTTGAAGCGGCGAATGGCCCGATTACGGCTGCTGCCGATGCCATTTTAGAAGCAAAAGGGATTCACGTTTTCCCCGATATTCTGATTAATGCGGGTGGCGTGACGGTGAGTTATTTTGAATGGGTACAGAATCGGAGTGGTTTGTATTGGACGGTTGAGGAGGTGAACGATCGCTTGAAGCAAAAGATGGTGAAAGAAACCGAGCGGATTTGGGAGATCGCGCAACAGAAGTCGATTTCGATGCGGACTGCTGCCTACGTTCATGCACTCGATCGAATTGGGGAAGCAATAGATGCCAAGGGCACCCGCGATTTCTATATCAGTTAACGTGAGTTGCTCTTGAAGGAGAGGCTACGCCAAAGGATTAAGGGTATTTGCTTCGTTTAAGTACCGCTGCTAAATCATCTTAAATATCAGCACGTCCATCACAAGCAGCATGAGATAGGCTTTTGATTGTGCTTATGTGATTTGCTA
>NZ_JANPLS010000456.1:0-15297 GCF_031422475.1 Chamaesiphon sp. VAR_48_metabat_403 | reverse complement strand
AGTGCGAAGTCCGCCTACGCGGACTGAGATATTAGTTAGTCCGCGTAGGCGGACTTTGCACTCCAAGCAGCGGTTTCTAACCGCTGGGATTATTGGTAACTAATGAATTTCCGCGAGAGTGATATCGCGTTTGATTTCGAGATTGTTGAGATAGCGAATCGGATCTTCGGCATCGAAAGTAGTACCATCGACGAGCTTAATCGAACCGCGACTGTAGGAAATCTCGGTCATTCCCAGTTCCCGCGCTGCGGTACTAAATACCCCCACCCGGCAGGTATTTTCCAGCACCTCTACCCAATTGCGGGGAAACGGCACATCCCCCCACCGCGCCATTTCGACCATATGCCACAGATGTTCAGTCCGACTAGGACGATTGACACCATCGCCGAAAAAGACGTGGTGAGCGACCGATTCTACCCCAGGGACGATATCATTGGGACCGCCCAGATGAATGAAATCGATATTGGTACCGATATATTCCTTGCGGGCTAAAATTTGGCGAATTTCTTGGGCATTAGCAGGATCGGCGCAGTAGCGGCAAGCGTCTAGAAGTGCTTTATTTAGGGCGATAAAGGTATTGGGGAAGGCAGTTGCCCAATCTTGGCGACAGCCTAAAACTTTGCCAGGATGACCGTTCCAGATGTCGATATCGCGGGCGATCGTAAAGCCAATTCCTTCGGTCTCGGCGCGGAGGTTCCACGGATCGCCAACACAAAAACCGTCAAGTGTCCCGTTTTTCAAATCTACGACCATTTGAGCGGGCGGAATTTGTTTCAGGTGTAGCTCGTGGTCAGGATCGATGCCGCCGCTAGCTAGCCAATAGCGCAGCAGCAGGTTGTGCATAGAGGAAGGGTGGACTACACCCATCCGGTGGGGTTCATTGGGGGTAGCACGGATCACCTCACGGAAGTGGGCAAGGTTTTGGACACCAAGCTTCTTAAATCTGCGATCGAGTGTAATAGCATTACCATTGCGGCTGATGGTGAGGGAGCTAACTACGGGCGTGGGTTGACCACTACCGCCAAGGGTAATCCACAGGGGCATTCCCGATGGCATGGCTGCTGCATCAATATAGCCGCCAGCAAGTCCATCGACAACGCCGCGCCAACTAGATTCTCTCACTAGGGAGGCTTGCTCTAAGCCGTGTTTGACAAAGAAACCTTTTTCTTTGGCAATAATCATCGGCGCACATGCTGTTAAGGGCACGAATCCGAGTTGCAAGTTAACTTTTTCTAACCCGTGGGCAGCAACATTTTGAACTTTCTGCGCCCGCATTTTTTTGACTTGCTTCTGCTGGTTGAGAAAGTAAATAATTTCGCTGCGGAGCTGATAGTAACTCGGATGTTTAACGGCTTCTAACCGTTTGCGGGGACGGGGAATATCGACTTCTAAAATCGAACCAATTTTGGAAGCTGGGCCATTTGTGAGCATTACCACTCGATCGCTCATCAGTACGGCTTCATCGACTTCGTGAGTCACCATCAATGCCGAAATTTCGTTATCTTCGCAAATTTTAACGAGCTGTTCTTGCAATTTACCCCGCGTCAGCGCGTCGAGTACACCAAAGGGTTCGTCAAGTAACAACAAGCGCGGTTGCACGGCTAGAGCGCGGGCGATCGCCACCCGTTGGCGCATCCCCCCAGACATTTCACTGGGATATTTGTCGATTTCTTTAGAAAGTCCGACGACATCGACATAGTGTTCGACGATTTCTTTTCGCTCTTGAGCAGTTTTTTCGGTCAGCACTTCATCAACTGCAAAAGCAACGTTTTCACGGACGGTCATCCACGGTAAGAGTGAATAGTTCTGGAAAACTACGATCCGATCGGGACCAGGTTTAGTAATAGTTAATCCTTCGAGTGAAACTACTCCTTCGGTGGCTAAATCCAGTCCCGCAATCATATTTAGCAGGGTAGATTTGCCACATCCAGAGTGACCAATTAGGGAAATAAATTCACCGCGTTTAATTTGAAGATCGATACCACGTAGGGCGATATATTCTTTCCCACCACCAAGCGGGAAGGTTTTCCCCGCATCTTTAATATTGACTAATTCGGCTGTTGACATGGCAGTTTATAAATTTTGAATTATTAATAATTGCTATCGGTATTTGGCGATCGAGAATCGAGAGGGTTTGGTTAAATTGCTTCGTTGGAGATCTGAATCCCCCAACCCCCTTAAAAAGGGGGCTTTAACCCGGTTCCCCCCTTTTTAAGGGGGGTTAGGGGGGATTCTCTAGGGTCTATGAGTGCAAGAGATCGCCAAACAAAAGCTACTGTTTGACGATTTTGTTCTGCAACCAAGACATTGCCATATCGAGCAACAAACCAACCGCACCAATCCAAACCAGGGCAAGAATAACTTCGCTGATGTAGTTATTTTGATAAGCTTCCCAGATAAAGAAACCAATTCCAACGATCCCAGACATCACGATTTCAGCGGCGATAATTGCCAACCAAGCTAAACTAATTGCCACGCGCAAACCAGTGAAAATATAGGGCAGTGCGGAAGGGAGTAGAATTTTGAAGAAGTATTTTTGCTTGGAAGCTTGGACGACTTTGGAGACGTTAATGTAATCTTGAGGAATCTGTTTGACACCAACTGCCGTATTAATTAAAATCGGCCAGACTGCGGTAATAAAGATTACGAAGAGAGCAGCGGGTTCGTTTTTGTTCAAGGCAGCGAGAGAAATCGGTACCCAAGCCAAAGGGGGCACAGTTCTCAAGAATAGGAACAAAGGATCGAGCGCGCGGGAGAGCATTTCACTGGTACCGATCGCAATGCCCAGGCTAATTCCAACAATCGCCGCTAATGTATAACTAATCCCCACCCGCTGCAAACTTGCCCAAGTCTGCCAAAACATCCCTTTGTCGATGCCGCCGCGATCGTAGAAAGGATATTTCACTAATTCAAAAGTCCGAGGATCGGTAAATAGGCTCGATGGGCCAGGTAAGAGGGTAATTCCCGAAGCCGATAATGCTTCCCACAAAGCTAAGAACGTAAAAATCGCGATCGCTGGTGGTAGGACATTTTTCTTAATTGTTTTGGCGGATATTTCCATCCCACCAATCCGAAATCCCGATGATTTACGTATGCCAGTTGTCATAATAATGCTCCGAAATTAATTGATAATTGAGAATTGGGTTGTTAGCAGATATTAAGCTTTCATAGTTTTGATTTTTAAGCTATCTAGATAAGCTTTCGGCTTTGCAGGATCGAATTCGGCACCATCGAAGAATTTTTCGATGCCGCGAGAAGTAGAGGGGGGAATGTCTGCGCTGGCAATGCCCAATTCTTGAGCGGCTTCTCGCCAATACTTTTCACCACTGACCGCATTGATAATTCGATCGGCTTCACCTAATGCACCCTGAGGTAAAAATCCCCACCGGACGCTTTCGGTCAAGAACCAGAGATCGTGACTCTTATAAGGATAGGAAACGCTGCCGCGAGCATCTTTCCAATAGCGAATTGCTAACTTTTCATCCTTAACTGTTTTGCGATCGGCACCGAGGATATACTCACCTGTGTAGGGGCCAATTAATAGGTCGCTGGGAACGTTGAAGTATTTCCGTTGTCCCAAGATAGCCGCCATTTCTGCTCTATTTTTTGGATCGTCGCACCACATTTGGGCTTCCATGATGCCTTTGAGAATTGCCTTAGCAGCTTTGGGATGTTTTCTCACCCAATCTTCGCGCATTGCAAAGTATTCTTCTGGGTGTGCTGGCCAAATTTGAGCTGTGAGAACGGCTAGGATTCCATACTTGCGCTTATCCCGTAGAATCCGTGACGGCCAAGGATCGCCCGTACTAAAGCCATCCATCGAGCCAGTCCGCATACTTGCTACCGTTTGCGCGGCGGGTACGGCAATCAGATCGATATCTTTAGTCGGATCGATGCCACCTGCGCCCAGCCAATAGCGAATCCAAAAATCTTGATTGACGCGGGGGAAGGTATAGGCAGCCTTAAAGGGCTTACCATTAGCTTTCATTTCTCTAACATATTCGGCTGCGCCCGATACATTTAGATCGAAGCCTTTACCAGCATGTTGTGAGGCGATCGCGATCCCATTACCTTGAGTGCTCAACTGCGCCATCGACAACATCGGAATTTTGCGATTGCCCTTGGTAATCAGCCCTTCCGAAATCAACTGCGGCATCGGCATCTGCCACTGTCCGCCATCGATTCCACCGTTAACCGAGCCGATTTCAATATTATCTCGCGCCGAACCCCAAGAGGCTTGTTTCGATACATCAACATCGGTCATGCCGTGGCGAGCGAAAAACCCTTTTTCCCTAGCAATAATCAATGGTGCTGATTCGGCGATCGCAATATAGCCCAGTTTGACGGCTGTCGTTTCTGGGGTAGTTGTCGAACTCAGAGTCAGTGCTTGTGCTTTAGGCGATAAAGAGTCTGGCGAGGGTGGGTTGATGGCGCAGCCTTTGAGCAGGGTTGCGCCACCAGCGGCACCAGCCGCCAGCAGAAAGTGCCGACGCGAGAGATGTTGCATGGGTTTTTAAAGTGGGTATCTGAAAGTTGAGGAGATTTTAAGGTCGATATTTAGAATTGACAAAATCAATGATTTAATTAAATATCATAGAAAACATCATCACATAAGTTTGATGTGTTTGTCAATACATCACGGCAATATAAATCTAGACGATCCCCAGATCGAGGGACTATACTCCTAGACATTGCACAGCAAGCCATTGCAGGAATCAACTCCAGGTCGATCTCCACGGAGTAGCCCATAGAAGTAAACAATTGTAAATCGTCAAATTGATAGAACAGGTCTATATAATTGGTCGATGCTGGTAAATTTTAAAATAGGTGAATTAAATTTTAAGTGCTATGGTAATAGAAAGTATCTATCAAAAGATCTCGACTACCGCTAAAGCATTTAGTCCTAGTACAGATCCGATCGCTTTTCTGGCACGAATTACCCTACCCCCCATCCCGCCACACAACTGTGAAACAAGCCACAATCCATCAGTTACATGTGTTAGAGGCGATTGCGCGGCACAATAGTTTCACTCGTGCTGCTGAAGAGTTGAACCTCACACAGCCGACCGTATCCCAACAAATGAAGCAACTGACTAAAATTGTTGGCATTCCTTTAGTCGAGCAATTAGGCAAACGCTTTTATCTAACCGAAGCAGGCAAAGAAGTGCTCGCCGCCAGTCAAGAAATTTCGAGCCGCCTCGAATTACTCGAAAGCAGCCTCAATGAATTAAAAGGTTTAGAAAAAGGTCACTTGAGCCTAGCAACGACGACTACGGCTAAATACTTCGTCCCCAGACTGCTGGGTACCTTCAAGCGACAGCATCCCGCCATCGAGCTGAGTCTCAATATTACCAATCAAGCGCAAGTACTCGACAGGCTTGCCCACAATCAAGACGATCTGTATTTTACGGGCAGACCGCCCAAAGAACTCGATATCGAACTGCGACCCATTTTACCCAATCCCTTGGTAGTAGTCGCTCCCAGCAATCATCCCCTCGCCCGCGAACAAAAAACAATCCCGCTCAAGCGATTAATTGAAGAGCAATTTATCATGCGCGAACCTGGCTCTGGTACTCGCGCCATTGTGGAGCAATTTTTTGCCGACAATCGCCTAGAAATAAATACCGTGATGGAAATGAGCAGCAATGAAGCAATCAAACAAGGCATTGCAGGCGGCTTGGGACTTTCGGTGTTGTCCTTGCACTGCCTATCGTTAGCCGTTCCGGGCGGCCCGTTAACTTTTTTAAATGTTGAAGGTTTTCCGATTCAACAGCAGTGGTATGTAGTTTATCCTTCTGGCAAACAGTTATCTCTTGCCGCTCAAACATTCCTAGATTTTTTACTCAATGAAGGTAAGGCAATCGTTGAAGGTACGTTAGAAGACCTGTCGAACTTGAATGTTTTACCCCATCCACAGGCAATCGATCCGATCTCTGTTAGTTAATCTACCCAATTTATCCTAAATGCCGATCGTTATTCAATTCGCTCCGATGGATAATAACCTTTAATTTCATGGTTGTAAAAACTGCCGATTGAATCTGTCGATTGGAGATCTTCCCATAGTTCTGGCTCGATGTGGGAATATTGGTAAACAGCTCCACTATTAAATTCAATTTGCAAGATCTCGCGCTCGTCATCGTAACCGACTCGTGCTGCCATTGAAGAACAGGCAGGCAACATCTCGATCTCCTCGCTCGGCGCAATCGCTGGAGTAGCTGCAATTATCCGATCTAGTAGTTGCAATCCTTCGTAAGCTGCCAGTGGCGCGGGAATTTCGACATACTCTATTTCATCGTCGCGCTCGATGAGTAGCTTGAGTCCATTATCGTCGTGCGCGATCGCTCTCAAGCTGCTTAAATCGATTTTACTTAGCTTCATCTAAAAATGTGCTCCAACAATATCAGTGAGATCGTCAGTTATTTGCCAACACCCATAGTACTATTATATCATAAATTGGGACGATCTTCCAATCTCAAGTCAGGATTATTAGCCCCTGGTGGTGGTTCGGGGCGACGTTCTGGTCTGGGCGGGCGGGCGATTTTTATCGGCGTACCGCGATAGCAGCCGATCGTGTAGGGATATTCCCAGGTAGCATGATAGTGATAGAGTTTGGTCTGTTTGCCATCCCAATCAACTGTATGGGTGTGACCGTGACAGACATCTAAATCGCTATTAGTGGCAGCCTTACCACCTTCGAGGCGATGACCGTAGATGCCAAATCCATCCAGTGCGTAACCGAGTAATGCTGAGTGTCCCTTGCCGGGATCGCGTTTATTCAGGCAAGTAGTAATACTGTGATAGTGATACGTGCCGCGATGTTCGGGGTGTCCCTGACAACTATCTTGAATTTCATGAGCGACGGCATCTTTGCCATTAGCATCGAGCGCGTTAAATAAATAACCGCCATTGAGGAGGATGCCAACTTGCCCCATCTGTACGCACGAGGGATTTGCAGCGAGTTGCGGGTTGACGGGTAAATTTAGGGTTGCGGTAACCGATCGAATCGAATTAGGATTGCGATCGAAAGCATAAGCATCATCCTGTGGCGAGATCGGAAAATCACCAGTCGGATCTTGAGGAAGGCGATTGCTGGCAATCTGGCGCGATCGATCTTTGATGGTAATATCGAAGTCACCCGGCCAATAGACGCGACCGCTGACAGTCGGCTTGGTAGTGAAATTATATGTGGCATTGTCGCCAATCCAATCGCCGCTGGCATGTGCGCCATGTCGGGGCGGGCCACCAAATTCAGTCCGACACGACCACAAAAATCCAGTTTGGGGTTGAGTCGAAATCCGCCCATCGCCGATGGGAATATGGCGAAGATCGATTGTCGGTGACGGTTTGTAAGCGAGTGTGGGTTGCGGTTGATAAGCAACTGCCGTCCAACCGAAAGTAGTTACGAGCAGTACGACTAAACATAGACAGATGGAGATCGCATCGCGCGCGCGCAATTTTCTATGCCTAATCTTCCAAAAGTGTCTCATTGATTAGAGTCTTCCCGAATAGCGACGATTCAATCCTTCTTTTATTATCATCGATCGGTTGCCGATCTAGCTAATCGAAGGTAACTTCTCAATAAACGCTGGTAGCTAAAAATATCGCACCCCGACTATGGATAAATTGCGTAAAAATAGAATCAGTTTTAAATTTAGTTAACGATCGTCCCCCAAGTCACCGCCCAAGGAAAAAACTTGACATGCGAAACCTCCGCCAACCTTCGCCCGGTATTACTCGCCAATCGTGTGTTCAAAAAATTTAGATCGCCTGAAATTTATGCGACGGGAACTACCCACCCCAATAGTCTATTCCCTAAAGCCTAAAACCTAAAACCTAAAGCCTAATGATGACTTTCCACATTTCCCCACTAATTCGGATTACCCTGAGCTTGCTATACGTCTCCCTAATGATACCCCTGCCATTTTTGGCAACATTTACCCATGCAGAGGTGCCAGCGTGGTTGTTATGGGTGGGAATTGGATTGGGATTTGTGGCATTACAGGGTGCATTGAGTCAGCGCGTGGTAGCAGACGAGCGCGCGATTGGGGTTAATTATCCGAGCTGGGTGCCGACTTTTTTTACAAAAAGCTGGGAATTAGCATGGAGCGAAGTTAAAGAATTAAAAATGCGGACGACGGGACAGGGTGGATTAGTTTATTATTTTATTAATGGTAGTGGCGAAGGTTTTTTACTACCGATGCGGGTAGCGGGTTTCAATCGATTGGTCGGACTGGTTCAACAATATACCGCGATCGATACTACCGATGTTCGCCCGCTGTCTCAACCGTGGATGTATTTTGCGTTATTAGGATTAACATTTTTTATGTTGTTAATCGATACTTGGACAATTTGGACAGCAATGTCAATATAATTTACAATTAATTAATATTATGGTTGACTCATTTGCCCAACATTACCACCAGCGGACAAAATACGATCCAGAGACGATTTCATCCAAAAGTCACGGTTTAGACTGGAGCCAACAACCATCGTCGTATAAAGAATATAAAATCGGGACTATTTACGATCTCAAGCCATTTTTACAATCGACAAAGCAAGATGTCGATAGTCAGTGGTGGCAGCGATTATCGTTGTTTTTATTGTGTAGTTATGGTTTGACTGCTAGAATTCAGACGATGGGCGATCCGATGTATTTACGGGCGGCTCCATCGGCGGGGGGATTGTATCCAGCCGAGATTTATTTGGTATCTAATGGCAATAATTTATTACCATCCGGACTATATAATTATCAAGTCAAAGATCATACTCTGATTCATTTTTGGGCGAGCGATGTTTGGCAAAATATACGCGGTGCTTGTTTCAATCATCCCGCTTTAGCGGTGGCGAATTTTGCACTGATTACAACGGCGGTATTTTATCGATCGGCTTGGCGATATCAAGATCGTGCCTACCGCCGCATTTTTCTAGATACCGGACATTTACTCGGTAATATCGAACTAGCTGGCTCGATCAATGGATTTAGACCCTATTTAATAGGCGGTTTTGTCGATCGACAAATCGATGAATTACTCTATCTTAATACCGAATTAGAAGGCGCGGTAACGGTAATTCCTTGTGTCGATATCGATGCCAATCCCAATCCGGCGATCGGCTTTTTCCCATCGGGGTTACCATCGAGAATCAACCTCGAATATCCAGAATTACCCGACGGAGAATTATTAAAACATTGTCATCAACTGACTGAGATTACTAAATTCAGTCAGTTGCCAGCTAATCCAGCCAATATCAATTCGGTTCAATTAGATGATAAATATAACTTCCCATTCTGCTTGAAAATATCGACAGCCATCTCGCCAATTTTGTGGCAGAAACGATCGTCGAGCGACTTGCAAAATCAACTACCATTATCTGGCTTAGAAGATACCATTCTCAAACGTCGATCTACCCGCGCTTATACGGGTGCAGAATTGAACCTAGATGAACTCAAATCAGTCTTAGATTTTACCTATCATCCTCACCATTATCTCGACCAACATTTAGATCCGAGTCCTAATTATTTCGATTTAGATTTAATTGAAACCTTTATCGCCGTTTCTGGGGTACGTGGATTAGAAGAAGGCTGTTATTATTATGCACCAAAAGCACAAGAACTCCGCCAAATTCGGTTCAAAAACTTTCGCCAAGAATTACATTATCTCTGTTTGGGACAAGAATTAGGACGCGATGCTGGCGCGGTAATTTTTCACACCGCAGATCTGCCAATGGCAATCCAAAAATATGGAGATCGTGCATATCGCTATCTCCATCTCGATGCCGGACATTTAGGACAACGGTTAAATTTAGCCGCAATTCGGCTCGATCTTGGCGTTAGTGGAATTGCCGGATTTTTTGACGATCGCGTCAATGAAGTACTCGGAATTCCAGAAGATGAAGCTGTATTGTATATTACCACATTGGGTCGTCCGGCATGAGTTTGAGACGAGGGGACGAGGGGACTGGGAGACTGGGAGACTGGGAGATCGAACGCACGATCGCTATCCACACTTCTCCTTACGGAGCGACTGAAATCACGCGGAGGTTCCCTCCGCATGTGTTTCAGTCAAGACAGACGCTACGCTACGGCTGTCGTATAGCCAAAGGCGAGGCTACGCCAACAGTGCCAGCTATTCACTCTAGATGTCTAATTTGACACTGTAAACTGAATATATACTAGGAATAAAATTATGATGAACAAAACAGTTAAAATTTGGATCTCAGTAATTAGTGTGATATTTGCAGTGGGAATTTTGCTTCCCAACATATCCGCGCTAGCAAATAAAGACACGGCGGCTCCTGCTACCGCCAAGCCAGCTACCTTGACTTTGACTGGTACCATCCGCAAATTAGCTGTAGAAGGCACTTGTTATCAACTAGCTGCTGATAACGGTCAAAAGTATGAATTGATGGGCAAATTCCCCAAAATTGATGGCACTAAAGTGCGAGTTAGCGGCGTTGTCAAAACAGATATGGTAACTATTTGCCAAGTCGGACAACCGTTGCAAGTCAAAACTGTGCGCGTGATTAAATAATTTGCTGGAGCGATGCGCGATGCAGTGGCAACATAAATTGTCGATCGGCTTAATGATATTATGATCTAGCTGTCAACAGACCGATCGACAAGTTACACTTCAACCATCAGCAGCCGTGCCATTAAGGAAAGGATATATCATCCCGGTGGGGACGGTGGGGATAGTTTCAATATCGGCAAAAACTCCTGCAAATTATCAGTTAAAAGTAATTTTCCCAGATTTAGTTTTACCTCAGCAAGGGAGCCAGACTCCTGCTAAAATCTGGCTGAGAAAGAACGATACTGTCAAGTTGAAGAATGCCATTCAGTTATTTAATCCTAACGGCACTACGATCGATCTCCCCAAAATTCTACCAGTAGCAATCGAGCAGTGGTGTACAAACGATGGGGGCTTTCATTATCGATCGATCGTCAAGATTAGCATCCCAAAAGCTAAATTACGACAGTCGATCGATCGAATTACTAAAATAGAAAAATTTGCTTTATTTGCCGTAGTTGGCAATCTCCAAAATCTGCAACCGCTGACAAAACCTTTTTTAAAAACCACTGGTACCGGGAAGTTCCAGATTACTCACAAGTTAATTATGGAGGGGAAACAATCCCCATCCAACCGATTGGTAGCGCGAGTGGTAGAAAGCGGAAACCCGCTGTGGGATGGTTGCGGCGATGGCGAAGAGCGTCCCGCATTATTCTTAGAAACAGCAACCGCAACCTCGGATCTCCGGTGTTGTGCGCCATAAATGGGGATAGGGGATAGTGGATCCCACATTCCGCTGTTTGGAGAGCGATTACCTCCGGTAGGCTTCGCCAACGAAATAATTAGGAATGTGGCGTAGGGAGGAGATAGTAGCGGCGAAAAGCATCACAGAAGTTGGTAAATCGATTACTCCGGCTGCGCCTCACCGACGATCGCTATATTCACTATCCACTATTCCCTAATTCCCTATCTTTTAATTTTCAATAATTCAGATAATGGAGCCAAAAGTTTTACTTCTACTAGGCAAATGCGATCTGCTGGTGTTAATTGCATCAGCCAACTGACATTTATGGTAAAGTGGTTAGTTTTTACTCGTCCCTGGATGTGGTATTGACTAATATCGTTATCTTTAATTAACATCGCGCCAGATTCGGGACAAAATATCATCCCTCGTGCTTCCCGCTCCAGATATGTCGCGATCGCATCTCGACCTGAAAGCGGCAGATCGAAGGGCGGATGGAGACAGGCATTATCGGTAAATAATGCTGCGGCTGCGGCAAAGTTACCACTATTCAAGCTATTAAAATATGCCACGATGCTGGGCGATGCTACACCAGCGATGTTCTCAATTAATAACTCTGTCTCAATATAACTAGTTGTATTCACGATCGTTAGTGATATATATTTATCGATTGAATAACCTATCAGCTTAGACCGATCGGGCAAATCGAGGTCATCATATTTATCGAAACATAAATCGTCATTATTTCTATCTACCATTCGACCGATCGTTATCTCTATCTAAAGTAGGTACGATCGCGATGAGATTGTGAGTATGGTAGAGAAAACAACTGAGGACAAAACTGTGACGACTGTTATTTCAAACGTTCATCCAGAAGTGACTGCTGCTTTTGCCGAGCTAGAAACAGACCAAAAACTTGCACTACTGTGGTTTATTTATACAGAAGTTGGTAAATCGATTACTCCGGCTGCGCCTGGAGCCAGCACCGCCTCACCGACAATTGCGGAAGGATTATTCGGGCAAGTTGCCCAGATGAGTCATGAAGAACAATTACAAATCCAACGAGATTTAGTAGAGCGCAATAATAATCTCATCGGTCGTGAATATGGCGCGCTCAGTGACACTACTAAGTTATTATTTTGGTATCTATTAGCGCAAGGGATGGATGAGACTAAAATTATCCCCATGCCAGCAGATTATCAGCTTTCGGAAGCTGCAACTCAATGCATGACTAAATTGCAAGCTCTCGAACATTCCCAACAAATTTCGGTACTCCGCAATCTAGTTGCAGATATGGGTGCCGATCCTGAAACTAGTCCTCATGATGAGGAAACTGGACTGTAACGTGAAATAATTGGCGCGATTGGGTTTTACCGCTTGGATCTAATTCTTAGACAGCAGTTGACGCGATCGCGTTTTTAGGATTATTTAGATCGATCTTTGTTTAAATAGTGACCCCAGAGAGATATCCTTACTCTGGGGCGGTGAAGTATCGCCAACATTCTGCCAGGATGATATCCGGTTATCGATCGGTCATTCATAAAGCCGTGTGTTTAGCCGCTAAACTACCGATGCAAGGATTAAGCATCGGACGAGAATCGAACTCGTGTCTCACAGACATTGCCGATCGAAGGTCGATACAAAAGCAGCGATTTTGAGTCTTAAACTAGAGTAATAACCTAAAGCTAAATTTAAAATTAACACCCGGAAGCGGCTTTGCTGTTTGCCTACTCCCCTGCATAAATCTATAGGGGAGGTAGGATTTGCACCTACAAAATTTCTTCCTAGTGGGCACTGAATCTAAGACTGTACTCGATCGTCTATTATACCTCATCGCCGAACAGATAATCGAAGATTGGGGTGGCCGGATCGTGGGTAGTGACTTCGACTTGGTTGGCAGCTTCGCGGGCTTTGGCGATCACTTTTTCGAGTTTGGCGACTTTATTCGTCAACTGTTTGATGCGAGCTGGCGATAGCGCGCCTGTAAATTTTAAAGCCGTCCAAGTGCCTTCGGGCACGTCTTCAGAAGATTCTTTTACCTGTGCGGGATGCTCTTTGGTGGCTTCATAGAGTACCACTGGCTTAACGATTCTTTTGGTTTTAGTCGTCAATTTGGGAGTACTGACAAAACAATCGCGGGTACTATCGTAAACCCATTCTTCGGTAATATCTTGAACTGGCAGACTAGCAATAAAAGTCTTGATATCTTCGACTTGTTTTTCTAGAAATAACAGATAGGTAACGGGTACCCCAGTTAAAATTGCTGTACCATCGACTTCTATATCCGCAGTCGCGCGACAATTGGCAATATCCTGCGCCATGCAATCATTTAAGAGTTCGCGATTGGCATCGGCAAATTGCCTAATGATATCTTCGGCTTTGTAGTTTAGCGATTTAGATTCGGGTGGGTAGATAAATCCGTCATCGTCGCGGGGTGCGTAGGTACGCGACAATCCATCGAACAGATCGCGTTTTTGGATGATGTGGTAGAGTGCTGTTTTGGCTTTGGCGGTAGCTGTTTTGGTTTTTTGAATGACTGGTAATAACTGGTGTAATTTCATGTCTCGATCGGTCTATATGCTACTTCTATCTTAGTTGCTGCGGTAAGCGTTACGGGTTTTCTGTCTTAATGAGTTACACTGCGATCTCAAGTAGGAATTTAGCTGTTGGAGTTGTTGGACTTGCGGCGGAGATCTACCCACCCCGCCCTACGGGCACCCCTCCGAGGAGGGGATTTACCTACGCACATCCTCGTCTTCTATTCCCTATTCCCTATTCCCTATTCCCTATTCCCTATTCCCTATTCCCTAGTCTAAAGCTGAGATTCCTGTTGTTGGTACAGGCAATAATATCGCCCTTGTAATGCCATTAGTTCGGTATGGGTGCCTGATTCGGCTACCAGACCGCGATCCATCATTACGATGATATCGGCATTGCGGATGGTGGTGAGTCGGTGGGTGATAAAAAATACCGTTCTCCCGGCAAAAGCGTCGGCGATATTCGCACATACCCGATTTTCGGATTCGTAGTCGAGCGCGCTGGTGGCTTCATCTAAGATTAACAGGCGGGGGTTCTGAAGGATCGTTCGGGCGATCGCCACTCGTTGGCGTTGTCCGCCGGATAAGCCCGATCCGCGTTCGCCGACGGGGGAGTTGTACCCATTGGGTAGCTCCATGATAAAGTCGTGAGCGTGGGCGATTTTAGCGGCGGCGATAATTTGGTCGGTAGTCGCATCGGGATAATTGAGGGCGATATTTTCTTGAACGCTGCCTTCAAACAACAGGGTATCTTGGGGAACGATGCCGATTTGCTGGCGGAGTGAATAAAGTTCGACTTTGGAAATATCGTAATCATCTACCAAAATGCGTCCCGATTCGAGCGGATACAGTCGGGGTAATAATTTCATTAAGGTACTCTTACCAGAGCCACTTTGACCGACGATGCCGATAAATTTACCCGCCTCAAATTCTAAGCTGACACCATCGAGATTGAGCGCGCCTGTGGGTGCGAACCGGAAGGAAACGTTATCGAATTTGACATGACCGCGAATCGTGGGCATGGGAATATTGCCTCGATCGATCTCAGTAGATTCCATCGGCGTATCGAGAATATCGGCAATCCGTTCGAGAGAAAGTGCCGTTTCTTGGAAGTTCTGCCACAGTTGTGTGAGCCGCAATAAGGGGCTGGTAACGTACCCAGAAATGATTCGGAAGGCGATGAGCTGTCCGAGGGTAAGTTTGCCGTCTAGGACTAAATAAGCACCCACCCACAGCACTAGCAAACTAGAGATCTGGTTGAGAAAGGTGGTTGCAGAATTGGCGGTGGTGAAGGTAATTACGGTTTGGAACCCCGCCATGACATACTGAGTGTAGCGTTCTTGCCATTTCCAGCGAGATCGCAGTTCGACATTTTGGGCTTTGACGGTTTGAATGCCAGCAATAACTTCGACCAGATGCGATTGAGATCGGGCGTTGCGTTCGGCTTTGGCGCGTAATTGTTTGCGGGCGATCGGGGATACAGCGGTGGTAATTAACACGCACAGCGGCAGCG
>NZ_JANPLS010000455.1:0-7160 GCF_031422475.1 Chamaesiphon sp. VAR_48_metabat_403 | reverse complement strand
CGGGTGATGCGGGAATTGGGATTATCGACGAGATCGAAGCCCAAGCAGCAGTCTAGCCAGTCTAGCGCGAATATTTCGATCGCCGATCTGCCAGATCGTACCCTGACTGCCAACGAAGAATTACCCGAACTTAATTTATTTACAATTCAGCTAAATTCTAAGATTTATGGCGCAGCATCTTTCTCAACTGATTTCGGCTACTCAGCTCGACGAGATTTTTCAGGCTGCACTCACCCCACAAGATTATCAATATTGTTTCGATCGCGCGCAATTAATTAATCCCGATTTGGGGAAATTGTGGACGGCTACAGATATTGCTGCTGGACTGTACATCATCTTAACTGGCAAAGTGCGGTTGTTAAACGATGATGACGAACCGATCGAGAGTTTGGGTGTCGGGCAATATTTTGGGGAGTATACTTTTTTTGGCGATCGGAATTTGACTACCTATACTGCCAGAGCGGGCATCGATGTTCAGATTTGTTTTTTACCGCTGGCAATCTTCAAGCCGCTACTCAACAAATATCCCAATATCGATCGGCAGTTATTGACGACAGTACAGTCGCGCTGTCACGAGTCAAATTCACTCACGATCGTTCCATCCGCACCATCCGCCGGGTCGAATTTGGTACCATTTGTATTGCCCAGTGACGATCGTCGCAAAAAAATCAGCAAGGCTTACTTCCCCAATCCCGTGCAGCGAGCGGGACATCTGTTTCAGAAAGTTACTCGTCGCTACCCATATTACGCCCAGCAGAGTGCGTCCGATTGCGGTGCGGCTTGTTTGGTAATGGTGGCGCGTTACTGGGGAAAAAAGTTTAGTGTCAATCGACTGCGGGATCTGGCAAAAGTCGATCGCAATGGTTCTTCGCTCAAGGGACTGTCGGCGGCGGCGGAAAGTGTCGGGTTTACCAGTCGCCCAGTTAAAATTAGTCTCGATCGATTAGCCCAGCAGCCGTTACCCGCGATCGTGCATTGGGAAGGGAAACATTATATCGTTGTTTATGCGATTACTAATAAACAAGTAATCGTAGCAGATCCGGCGATCGGTCAACGCACGCTCAGTCATCAGGAATTTATCCAAGGTTGGGCGGGTTATGCCCTCATTTTAGAACCCTCCGCTCTACTCAAGGATGCTCAAGAAAGTACGACGGCATTTTGGCAATTCTTTGAATTACTCAAACCCCATCGGGTAGTGGTATTTGAGATTTTTATCACTTCCTTATTCATTCAACTTTTTGGACTGGTTACGCCATTATTTACGCAAGTAATTCTCGATCGGGTAGTAGTCCAAAAATCCGAACTCACCCTCGTTACCGTCAGTATCGGGCTGTTTATTTTTAGTATGTTTCGCGTGGCGATGATGGGCTTACGCCAGTATTTGCTCGATCATACATCTAATAAAATTGGTTTAGCCTTAATCGTCGGGTTTATTCGCCATACAATGCGGCTACCATTGAGCTTTTTCGAGTCGCGATATGTGGGCGATATTATGTCTCGCATCCAAGAGAATCAAAAGATTCAGCGGTTCTTATCTGGCGAAGCGACCACCATTTTACTAGATTTGCTGACTGTCTTTATCTATCTAGGCTTGATGTTTTGGTATAGCTGGCAGATGGCATTAATTTCGATGCTGATTATCCCACCATTCTTCTTGCTGGCGATCGTTTCTACACCATTTTTACAGCGGATTTCGCGAGAGATTTTCAATGCTTATGCAGAAGAAAACAGCTATCTAATTCAAGCTTTAACGGGAATTAAAACAGTCAAAGCCACCGCCGTCGAGCAAAATGTTCGTTGGAACTGGGAAGAACTATTTCATAAAGCCGTCAAAACTAACTTTGCTGGCGAAATAGTTGGCAATCGGCTTCAGATTTTCAGTAATGCGATCGATGGGGCGATTACGAGTGGGATGTTATGTTTTGGGGCATATCAGGTGATTCAAGGGCAACTGACGATCGGGCAATTAGTCGCATTTAATATGCTGTTGGGTAATATTATCCAACCTTTTCAACGGTTGACTGTCCTGTGGAATCAACTGCAAGAAGTGTTAATTGCCGTAGAGCGGATTAATGATGTCTTAGATGCCGAACCAGAGGAAGATTTACAACTGCAAATGCGTCAATCGCTGCCACCGATTCAAGGTCATATTCGGTTTGAGAATGTTACCTTCCGCTATCATCCCGAAGGCGATGAAAATATCCTAGAAAATCTATCATTTGAAATAAAACCAGGGCAAATGGTCGCTCTCGTCGGGCGAAGTGGTTCTGGTAAAACGACGATTTCTAAGTTAGCTTTAGGGCTATATCCGGCTACAGATGGAAGAATTTTAGTTGATGGTTACGATTTAGCAAATCTATCATTGCGCTCTCTCCGTCAACAGGCGGGAGTAGTAGATCAGGACACGTTTATGTTTGGCGGTACGATTCGGGAAAATATTAGTTTAAGTAAGCCTGGAGCAAACCTAAATGAAGTTATTGAGGTAGCAGAATTAGCGGGAGCGGATGAATTTATTGATAAATTACTGATGGGTTATGAAACCCAAATTGGTGAGGGTGGCGGCTCTTTATCTGGCGGACAGCGGCAACGATTGGCGATCGCGCGGGCATTAATGGGGAATCCACCGTTATTAATTATGGATGAAGCAACATCCCATCTCGATCCAGAATCGGAGCGAATTATTCAACAAAATTTGAATACGATTCTCAAGGGTCGCACGACGTTAGTAATTGCCCATCGGCTCTCGACAATTCGATCTGCGGATCTGATTTTGGTGTTAGATAGAGGGATTTTGATCGAGCAGGGTACGCATAATGAATTGATTGCTAAGAAGGGGCATTATTACTATTTCAATCAACAGCAGTTGGAGCCAGCAGGGGTTGTTTGATTGTAGCGGGAATTTGCCCTGCGATCGGGATTTATCGATCGATAAATAATTGTAGTCAGCGGAGATCTACCCACCCCACTGGGCGGGTGACCCGACCAGTAGCCCTACGGGCACCCCTGTCTTGAAAAGGTGCTTCACTTGCGGCTCACCTTTGGACGGGTTCCCCGTCAAAAAGGGTGAGACAAGACAGGGGAAACAAGCGACGTTTGTGGGGGAAGCTTCCCCCACAAAGCTCGCGCCCCAAGACCGCACTTTTCGCTCCGAGGAGGGGATTTTCTAGAGTTTATATAAAAGGAAAAACGATGTCTGAAATATTAAATGGTCGCACGATTGAATTAGAACAGTCACAATTTATCGAACTATCGCCAAAAACATCTTCGGCAATAGTTGTCGTTGCTGATGATTGGTCGGATACAGTCAAGGATGCGATCGAAGCTTTGCCGCAGATTTGGACGCGGGGTTTGTTGTATTTAATCTTGGGATTTACTTGTACAGTTTTGCCCTGGGCGATGTTGTCGAAATTCGATGAAACGGGAGCGGGGCGAGGGCGAATTGAAACTAAAGGTGCTGCCAATCGGCTTGAATCTGCAACATCTGGCTCGGTAATTGCCGTGCGGGTGCAGGAGGGACAGTTAGTGAAAAAGGGACAGGTTTTATTAGAACTAGAATCTGATGCAGTAAGGGCAGAAATTCAGCAATCGAAGACTAAATTAGAAGGACAGATGAATCGGCTGTCTCAATTGGGAATTGCCAAAAATCAAGTCGCGATCGCAATTGCCACCCAACAGCAACAAAATAAAGCCCAAGCTGTCGAGAAACTCGCTCAATTCGAGCAAGCCCAGCAGAATTTAGCAGATAAAAAATCTAGCGCGCCATTATCCGAAAATCTCAAACTCATTCAACTCGATCGAGCTGGTAAAATCCTCACCGATAGCAAAGCTACCCTACTAATTCAACAAACTGAAAAAGCCGCCCAACTCCGTCAAGCCCGTCAAAGACTCGCCGCCGCTAAAACAGCCCTGATTATTAACGACAGCAAATATCAGTGGAGCCTTAAAGAATCTAAACGCTATCAATTTCTGTGGGAGCAAGGCGGTATCCCCGAAGTAAAGTTAGTCGAAATTCAAGGCATCGCTAAAGAGATGGAACGCCTGACAGTCCAATCTGCTGCTGAAGTTGAATTAGCTGAAACGGGGATTAAAGAGCAAGAGAGTAATTACGCCAAAGTAATTTATCAGCTCCAAGCCGATATTCGCCAATCAGAATCTAAACTGCAAGAGCAAGATCGAGAATATCAACAGATTTCCGCACAACAAAAAGTGGCGATTAAACAAGCCGAATCGCAATTAAAAGAACAGCAAGGCAATCGCGACAGTCTGATTCAGGGGGGCAAATTAGCAATCTTTAAAAGCGAAGAACAACTTAAAGATCTTCAAGCTCAAATCGGTACGCTCAATAATGAAATATCCCAAACCAACCAGCAAATCGCCGAATCAGAACGACAACTAGCCCAAAAAATCGTCCGCGCACCCGTCGCTGGTACCGTCCTCCAGCTACCATTCAAGCAACCTAAGTCTTTCGTCCAAACGGGGCAACTCGTCGCCCAGATTGCCCCACAGGGCGCGAAAACAATTCTTAAAGTCCAGATGCCCAGTCAGAATACGGGGTTTTTAAAAACGGGGATGCCTGTCAAGGTGAAATTCGATGCGTATCCATTCCAAGACTATGGCGTAGTCGAAGGCAAGGTGCAAATGGTGTCGCCCGATTCCAAGCTGGTAGATGCGGGAAATGGCAAGATTGAAGCATTTGAGGTGGATGTGATGCTCGATCGCGATTATATCAAGTCGCAGGGCAAACAAATCCCGCTGAATCTGGGGCAAACAGCCACGGCAGAAGTAATTGTCAGGCAGCGACAAACGATCGATCTGATTCTCGATCCGTTTAAAAAGTTACAACAGGGTGGTTAAGAATAAGACTTCGCCTGATATCTGAATCCCCCCTAACCCCCCTTAAAAAGCGGATGTGCGTACTGTTCGGGTTCCCCGACAGTTAAGCACACCAAGCAGGGGGGAACCAGATCCGAAAGTCCCCCTTTCCAAGGGGGATTCAAGGGGATTCCTACCAACTACGATTATTACAAATAAATTTCCAAACACCTTCACACAATAGGAAAAACTTACAATGTCGATCGATACTAATATTACAACCGAAAATATCCTCGAACAACTCAAAATATCTCGCAAAATCCCAGAAATTATCGAACAAATTCTCACGCGGCGGATTGTCAAAGCAGAAGCAGAAAAACTCGGCATTAAAGTAGAAATTCCCGAACTACAAGAAGCTGCCGATCTGTTTCGCGCCAAGAACAGGCTCATCAGTGCCAGAATTACCGAAAAGTGGCTAGAGATCAATCAACTATCCCTCGATGAATTTGAAACGATTATTCATCTAGAATTATTGAGCGATAAGCTCAAACAGGTAGTATTAACAGATAAAGTAGAACAACACTTCTACCAGCATCAATTAGATTTCGATCGAGTGGTCATATCTGAAGTCATCCTTACCAATAAAGAACTGGCAACCGAACTATATTATGCCATCCGAGAGGGAGAAATTAGCTTCCAAGACGTTGCGAGTAAATATATCACCGATCCAGAACTCAAACGCAAAGGAGGCTATCTGGGTCAAATTAAACGCAAAGATCTGAATCCGGGATTGCGATCGATCTTTTCAGTTACCACTTATCCCCAGATAATTAAACCGATCGCTACCGCTCAAGGATTTCATCTGATCTGGCTGGAAGAAAAAATCGATGCGACACTAGAACCAGATATTTATGAAGGAATTCAATCTCAACTATTTACGGAGTTTCTAAGAGAAAAAGCAATGAATTTAGGATAGTGTAAATATTGGTTAGATAGAAAATCCCTGAAATCTAGATGCTGTACAAAAGGATGACATCATTGATGCCATCCTTTCATGCTGTTTTGATTCTAGAGAAAAGCAACTAAGGAATATGACGATGCAAGAATCCAAACTCCAATGGCAGGAGTGATTCCTCCTTGTGTAGTAAGTTCGTCATCAGATAAATCTCGCATAAAGCTTTCTGAATCGCTGAATAGATCTGCTCCAGCAATGCTAGTCAAGTCTCGTACTTTAATATTTGCCATGTTTTTGATTCCTAATTAACTTATTGTGTTTTCTCGATCGAACCGAATTTAATAGATTCGATCGATTATGGAAGTTCGCTCATTGGCGGTGTAGGAAGTATCCCAGGAGTCTTAAATCTGTAGGTAGTATCGCGGATAGTCATGGGAAAGTCTTTAATACCCCCTTGGAGACTGAGTTCATTTTCAGATAATTCTTGCATGAAGCTCTCAGAATCATTGAATAGATCTGCTCCAGCAATGCTAGCCAAGTCTCGTAATTTAATATTTGCCATTTTGGTTGATTCCTAATTGATTAATGTTGGTAGCTTTTCCAAGTAAGTAGAGATGGTTTAGTCGATCGAATAGCGAGTAAAGCTGGCATCAAAATTGATACCACACAGTCTACAATCATCTTCCTATCTATCATTCGAGCTTAGGATCGGACTAGTTTCTTAGATATAGAAATTAGCAAAAGGTGGTAGAAAGTTGTCAAATGATGGATCGACTGGTGTCGGCCAATCACTGAGGATTGGAGGTGGGAGCATAATAGGTATAGGCGATCGACGTTTGCCACCCTGTAAAACTAGTTCAGATTCTGATAATTCTCGGATCGAGCTATCTAAATCTGTCAGATCTTTTAATTCGATATTAGCCATATTTTTGTTCCTAATGAATTTGGTACGATCGCAATCTAAAATATGGAGTAAGGCGCAAAGCCCAGCAGGATATTGGATAGATCGAGAGTCTGAATATTCGGCAGTACAAAGGGAGTATCAGAAATAACGGTCGGCGGAGGAGTTGGCTTACGTTTCTTACCGCCTTGTAAAGACAACTCACATTTAGATAATTCTCGAATGAAGCTGTCTGAATTACTAAGTAAATCTGCTTCAGCAATACTATGTACTGCTAAATCTTTTAATTTAATGCTCGCCATTTGGCTTTAGTACTAGTTAACTTGCTTTAGTTTTTCGATCTCGTTCGAGTTATATATCGCAACTACTATTCCTTCTATGTTATCCCTCAAGCAAGGATGGCTTATAAGTCATCCTTGCATTGAGAAACGAATGTCAATTGCTACTTATAGATCTTGACAATAGGGGGAGTTGGCATGGGGCGAGGATGCT
>NZ_JANPLS010000454.1:0-1990 GCF_031422475.1 Chamaesiphon sp. VAR_48_metabat_403 | reverse complement strand
AATGAATTTGTCAATATCTAAAGCAATCGGTTTTTAGATGAATGTGGTTGTTTCTTAGTATGAAATTACCATTTATTCGATCGAAATTAATTGCTTTTAATCTTGACAACCTAAGCCTGATAAGGAATGAATCAGCCCTGCCTTTTTAAGGGGGCTGGGGGGATTAATTTATACTTTTCAAACACCCTCTTAGGCAGGTTACGGGATCGGGCACGGGATGTGGGTTTGACACTGAATCAGTATTTAGAGCAATTGGCTGATGGACAATCTCCCAGCATCAAACCGCCGCTTCATGAATTACCCCTACCCGATCTACGATATATTTTCTCTAAAGTAAACCATGCTTGACTTTAGCAATGCCTCAATTTGTTACGTTAAGAGGCTTAGTCTGCATCTACTTTGGCTGTAGCTTCAACTAACTTCTGTCTGCGCTTGAAGATAAATTTGGCACCCAAAGCAGCACAGATAAATGTACCAATAAAGTTCGAGGGTTCCGGTACGCTAGTGACATCCGCTTCAGCACGAGTAACTCCAGCAGCAATCGGGCTATTGCTATCGCTACTGACAGCATTTGCAACTAAACTATTAACAATCCGACTGCTAGCAGATCGATTCCAGCCAATGACATCGAATGCCCGTTTATCGTTTTCAGTAATCGCTAATAGTTCGCCTGGGGAGATCGTGGGATCCATAATTCCCAGCCCTAAATTATCTTTCCAGTGACTAGCTTGACGACCATCGCCTTTGGTTACGCCTGTTGCAAAGGTAGTAATTTTAGTGACACCGCCATCAAGAGAAAAATATTTCTCCCGCGCATCAGCCGTCCAATCGATCGCTTTTACTTTCGCACTATCGGTAGAATAACGAAATAGATCTAATGGATTGACAAAAGTAAATTGGTTATCATTATAAAAAGTGCCGGAACTATTGCCATCTAAAATATCGACACCACTAATAAAACCCAATGTGTGCCCGATTTCATGAGCGGCGATGCCAACAAAATCGAAGGCTCCAGCCGTAATGCCATCGTTCCGATTGAAATCCCAGGTAAATCGATTGCTAAACGAAATAGAAGCATCCGAACTGCTGTTATTAGCGACTAAGCCCAGAGCCTTAGCATTAGCACTCGTCAGCCTAATTGTCTGGTTATTGGCATCCCCATCGCTATCTAAATATGGAGTTGCACTACCCCGCCCATTCGGACTATTTGCCGTGCGGTTTAACAACATGTTAAATGTCGGTCTTGCAGATAGACTATTGACGGATAGATTATCATCAGCAGATGTTCTATCATTTCTCAGGGCATTATAAACCTGGCTGTAAGAAAAGGATTGGTTTGTGGGATTCGCCCCACCCAGGATACCCGTACCGAGGGCTGTAAAATTAATATTAACGTTGACAGTAACGTTATCTGTATATATAGAAGACCACAGCGCACCTGCCGATCTAAACCCATCGATTGCTAGTTGCGAAGTGCCAGCCGCTGGCGTGAAGTTAAATGTTAAGGCATTTACAGGCGCAACAGCCGAGCTGACTCCAATGCCACTTAATGCCATGCCAGTCGAGATCGCTACCTGTTGGAGTGTCACTAAAGAAGTCTTCATTAAAATTGTCAGGATCGGGGATTAAGTCAATTATCAGTATAAAAATAATAATTTACCACCGTGCAAATACTTACAAAGATGCCGAAAAACCTAGCTTTTATAGTTAATTAGCTAGATCGATCGATCTTCCGATCTAAATTCCCTAAAAAAGCGATCGAGACATCATAAATATTCTCCTTTAAGGAATGAGGATTAAATAACGTGCAATTTCTCCTTTGGTAGGGGTAATGTCTTGTCGGTTTTTTTATTCGGAGGGAACCTCCGTTGGCAAAGCCTCTCCGACAGGAGATATAAAACCGCCGCTTCATGAATTACCCCTACCAAAAGTCGGCACCAGGGTAAACATGTATATTATTAAATCCTCATTCCTAAGCAACACAAAAAAG
>NZ_JANPLS010000453.1:0-46086 GCF_031422475.1 Chamaesiphon sp. VAR_48_metabat_403 | reverse complement strand
TTAACTTACGAACCAGCTCGGAAATCATCAGTGGCGTGTGGGGTTGAAGCTGACGCACTGGAGTTGGTTTTTTGGCAAGATGAGCGTGTACCAAGTCCATCGGATCGCTGCAACCAAATGGTAATTGTCCCGTCAATAGTTCGTAAAAGGTCGCCCCTAATGCATAAAAATCGCTCCGGTAGTCGATTCCCCGGTTCATCCGTCCGGTTTGCTCTGGAGCCATATATGCTAGCGTACCCTCTAGCAAATTGGTATGTTTAATTTCTTGAGTTTCTCTAGGTAATAGGGACGAGATTCTAAAATCAATCAGTTTAACGTGGTGCGTTTCGGGGTGAATGAGGATATTAGTCGGTTTAATATCTTTATGGATCGTGCGATGAAGATATAATCCTTCTAATGCTTCGGCGATTTGAATGGCAATTTTCAGGAAGATCGTTAGCGTTTGGTTACTTTCCCCAAACGCGCCCGATTGCCGTAAAAAAGATTTTAATGAAATACCGCCAAAATCCTCTAGAATCAGAGCGTAGGAATTTTGATACGGTACCAATGCTAGCGTTTTAATCAGATTGGGCAGATCGAAGTTTTTACCAATTTCGTATTGGTGGCGCAATTGGAGCAGTTCGTTAAAACTAGGGAAGGGATTGCGTAAGATTTCGATCGTGACTGGATAGAGGTCGCGATCTCTCACGCCCCGATAGATCGAGGTACGATTCCCTACATAAATTTCGTCAGTGATGCTGTATCCAGGTAAATAGACGATTGCCTTCACGATCTTAGTCCCCAATGTATAACGACACTCAAGATGGCTCAAGTTAAGCGATTAGCCGCTTTATATCCACATCATACGAGCCGATTTGCGGACTAGCTGTAATCTAGATCATCTAAGGCTAACGTGTATAAACAAGTAGAAATTAGCTTCGTTTTCGCTATTGCTCTACCCCCCTTTATAAGGCTACCGTGTATACACAAGTCTGAAGCCTCAGTCAAATCTCAGTTTGTGTGCCCCCCAACCCCCAATTCTGGGGGAAGCTCGTCTCTAGAAAGTCCCCCAGAATTGGGGGATTTAGGGGGCAAGTAAGCTAGAAACGAAGCCAGCTAAACTTGTGTATACACGGTAGCTTTATAAGGGGGGACAATTCCTGGCTCCCTCCCCTTATAAAGGGGAGGGCTGGGGTGGGGTAAAGGGATTACGCAGCAACTCAAATAACTTGTCGGTACGCGGTAGCCTTATAAAGGGGGACGAAGACTCTACAAAGGTTTTTGAGCGATAATTAGATCGCGTACCCCAGTTTCCTGCTTGAAACAAAATCTCACATCTACAAATCCCGATCGATCCAGAATAGATGCGATCTCAGACGGGGTAAAATTGTCACCTTGCATCGCTAATAACATGCATAGAGACAGGATTGCAGGTTGCATCAGACCTGTTTTTGTTTCATCGAATAAGGTTTCACTTACTAGCAATAACCCACCTGGTTTGAGTAAATTGCGAGCATGATGTAAAATTTGCACTCCTTCAGTTGCGCCCCAATCGGCTAGTATCCCAGACAAAATCACCGCATCTGCTAATTCGAGCTGCTGGCTCAGATCGTTAAGAATACTCCCCTGGATACACTCTAACTGATGTTCGAGGCTGAGATCGTCAATCCGCCGTTGCAAGAAGTCACAGGCGATCGGCAGATCGACCATTGTGAGTGTCAGATGAGGAACCGCTTGAGCTAATTCGATCGAAATCTGTCCTCCACCCGCGCCTAAATCGATAACTCGATCGATCTTGCTAAAGTCTACGCTGGTAGCTAGCGCGGTGCCAATTCCCACGCTAGAACGATTCATTGCTTCAAGAAAGATAAAATATTCTTCAGGCTGCTTGGCTAATTCAGAATAGTAATTATCGACAGGAGCAGATTTGGCGAACTGTTGTTTGCCACTTTTGATGACTGCGGTGAGATTGCCAAATAAGTCATAACAACGTTTGTGAAAGAGCAAAGAACTAGTCATGCTCTGAGGACTTTTTTCGGTCAAAAATGTCGTCGCTACTGATGTATTTTGGTATTTACCCTCGCTGTCACATTGTAATAGACCCATCGCAGTTAACGCGATCGTCAGACGTTTTAAGGCATCTGGAGCAACTTGAATCTCAGCAGCAATTCGATCGCAGGTTTTAGCTCCATCGACTAAACAATCGAAGACATTCAGTTCCACCGCACTCAATAAAATAGACGAAAGTGCGTAGCTACTCCCGATCGATTCCAGCTTATCTGCATTGGCAACACTATTGCCAATCGAGTTAAAGCCAAAATTTTGGGAAGCTATGGGCTGAATTTCGTCTGTCATGTTATTTAAGAATACATTTTGTTGTAGATAGTCAAAGTCTGCTCGATTAGGCGAGAACTTGTCTGCTGTGAGTAAGTTTTACAACACTCTCAATCAATTGCTGACACTCTTCTTCTGTATTGCAGGGGTGGGGGGAAACTCGGATACCTAAGTTAGAACGCGTATCTACATCGATGCCTAATTCTGCCAGCTCTTGTACTATAATTTCTGCACGATCGACACCCAAACAGATCGATCCCCCACGCTGCTCGTGAGATCGTGGTGTGTGAACTGGAATACCATTGCGATCGGCACAATTTATCAGATGAGTTGTTAGCTGGACATTGCGCTGATGAATGCGATCGATTCCTACATCTAGCGCAAATTGTAATCCCGCCCGTGAGGTATAAAGTGGCTCGATCGATGGCGTACCTTGTTGAAAACGTCTCGCACCCGGAGCAGGTACGAAAGTCTCAGCAAATGCTGTCGGCTGAAGGTGGGCAAACCAGCCAGGATATATTGGTTCGAGTCGCTCTGCTAGCGACGGGCGGACATAGGCAAATGCCAGCCCGACACCCCCACAGAGCCACTTGTGCGTGCCACCAACGACGATATCGGCATCTAGCGCGGTGACATCGATCGGGATGGTACCGATGGCTTGATAGGCATCTAATACCACGATCGCGCCAGCCGCACGCGCCGCTGCAATAATGGGTTGGATATCCAGGCGGGCACTATTGAGGTAGGAGACGAGCGATACAGCCACAATTGCTACTCGCTCGTCGATTTTTGCCACTACATCGGCAGCGGCGATCTGCATTCCATCAGCGGCGGCGACTTCGACAATCTCAAACCCGCGCAAGGCTTGAGATGTCCACAGATAGCGACATGAGGGAAAATCTAGCGAGCTAATAACTATCCGATCGCGATTGACAGTCGGTTGGATTGTTGCCGCGATCGCCGCTTGAGCCGCAGTGGCACTGGGCGCAAGGGAGATCGAACCAGTTGGTGCGTTGAGTAATGTTTCAATTAAATGAAACATTTCCTCATATCGCTCTAGCCAGAGTGGTAAAGCCCGTCTGCCCATGTATAAGCTCTGGGTATACGCTTGCAGATCCACAAATGCTGCCTGCGGTAATGGCCCTAGCGAGTGCGTCCCTAGATAATTCCGATCTTCGAGCAGCGGAAAATGTGGGCGGAGCTGCGTAAAATCCAAACCTTGCATGACAATTATTCTGATAAAAGGCTATTTAAGATCGTGTTTAACAAAAACAGAGTCGGTATAATCGGTCTAGAAATTGCCATGACGCGAGCCGAGTCTTTTCTGCACCTTGTTTTGCCGCGATCGTTCCTAGTTCTGAATCAGCAAGAAAACGAGCGAGAATTAAAGCTTCATCGGCATGATCGATCTCGATTTCTTCATGCATGGTCAGCCAAGCAATTTTAGAAAGCTCTATATTTGTCTTCCGAAATTCTTGTCCCAAGCATAGATCGAACTGCTTGCCATGAATTTCCATTAAAATTGCAGCACCGACTCCTTCATAACAATTGGAATCGAAATAAATTGCCTCTAAATTTTGGCTGTATTCCCGACCGGGAGTGAGCATTTCTTCAGTGAAAGACTCCATTTTCCAAGCATCAATTCCAGCGATCAATCGATCGAACAGTTTTCTGTGGACGGCATTGATGTTACCATTTCCCAGTTCTTCATTTAACTGTTTAGTCAGAATACAACGAATTTTTTCATCATCAACTCGACCGACAACGTTAGCCAGTAGGCGCGTGAAATGCGTCACAACACCCTCACGCACATTCATAAATAACAACCAAATATGTGCTGGATTAACAGCCTCCCGTTGTAGTCGTTGCAAGAAAGGGTGATGAGCTACTGTATATTCTTCATAATAATGAACCATTTCTGCCAGCGAACGCGACGATCGTGCTGGTTGTACCGCATTCATTTTTCGTGGAGGTCGAACTGCATTTACTTCTGGGTTGAGGTACAGCGTTACTCGTCTTTGCTGTTTGTCCCTGCGTAATGAAGTGTAAGAATGCATCCCCACTCCTGCTTCTAACTTACGTTTAGTCAACGCGTCGATCGCTGAGTTATAGATGGAGACAGGCAACCCACGTTCGATAAAATATAGATCGATCCGATTGCAGACCGCACGATCGTCTGTCGCGTAGTTAGAAATTGGTAAGTGTAGCGTGCTACTAGAAGGAATAGCATCATCTCCGACAACCCAAGAGAAGGCTGAAATTGCTGACTTGGCAGTAAATGAGGTTTGACCTGGTGCCATGGCTTGGCAAAATTCGATCGCATCGCCCGGTACATAGTTACGAGCGGCACTCAGGGCAGATTCGAGCGCGGCTGGGGTCGCATCTTGGTGGCGGATATAAACTTTGACTCGCGCTTGGGTATCGGCTGCGAGATCGAGTGAAAAGTAGGCAAATTCGTCTTTATCGGGGCCGCGTTGCGCTGCGGTTTCGGCTAATGTCGGCCACGCGTGGGTAAAACCAAGTCGCACGAGCGATTCTTCGACGATCGCCGCAGCTCGGCTCGATTCCTGGGCGTGAGGGTTGAGATAAAGTTTGAAGGATGGTGGTTTGTCGGGATAGAAGCAAATTGCGTGCCACATCGAGAATTTGGCTTCTGGATTGGTGGGGGTGTAGAGATCGGCAATCTGCTCGAAGCGATCGAGGCTGACGTTAAAATGCTGGGCGATGTACTGGTTGAGTTCGAGTCCGGCTTGCCAGTTGGTGTACAGATCTGGTGCTGTACCCTGGGCTTCAATTAAGACTCGCAGTTCTGCGCGATCGGGTGCTAATGCTAGCGAAAATTCAAAGGGGGCGCAATCGTCAGAAACATCGGATTTCCAGGTTGATGTTTCGCCGACTCGACGATCTCCCCATGAGGTGGTTAGGTTCTGAAAAATCTCGGTAATTCGATCGATTTGTCCGCCCAATCCAACGGCGTTAGCGAGTGCGGTTAATTTTTCTACTCCACACTCAATATAAGTTTGGTTGGGTACCAATCGTTCTACATCGAATCCTATTTGCCCATTCTTCTCGATCGCATGGTGCTTTTCCAAGGGCAATATCTCAGCATTGGAGATATTTTTGGATGAACCGATTTGCTTTTCTACCGTAGAGATGTTTTCAGCATTGTCCATGATAAATCCCCAATTATTAGGTGTGTATTTTTATATTTATTTGTAAAAATACTTTTGATAATCTTAGCATGGCAATATACAATTCGATACACTTGTTGTTTTTAGCACAACAGCATACGGAATTTTGTAGTTAATAAAGTTTAATTCAAGGCTCGACCTATAAATCTAGAACCTTTCGCAGAAAAGAGCTTTGCAAACTTTAGTCTAAATATTCAATCGAGAGATGCGTGTATAAAATGTATGCCATCATTCGATTGGACATATATGTGTATGGATATATATTTGGTTAGAATTACTCAATTGCAATATTTAGATAGTGCTAAAACGATCGGGTTAAAAATTAATGTAGCAATTGTCACAAAGAATAGTTTAGCTCCAAAATTGAGCGAGAAATAGATCGACTCGATCTTTATTGATGATGCACAAAAGATCGGATCGCAGATTAATGTGGCGATCGTCACAGACACAACATTTATTATCGAGTCGATCGAATTAAAATTTGTCCGGGTGGCTTATCTGCCGTTTACTAGTGTGTCGATCGTCGCGACGAGTTGACTGAGCTTGACAGGTTTAGTGAGATAGCGATCGGCACCAGCATCGAGGCATTTCTGACGATCGGGAGGTGAGGCTAAAGCTGTCAGGGCAATAATCGGAATGTTGGCACACTCAGGGATTTGGCGGAGGCGGGCGATCGCCTCAAAGCCATTGAGATCGGGCATCTGAATATCCATTAAAATAATATCCGGCTGGTGCGATCGGGCAAGAGCGATCGCTTGCGCTCCATTTTCCGCCTCGACTGGGCGATAACCACGACTTTCTAAATAGCCTGTCATGGTTTCCATATTGGCGGGGTTATCTTCGGCAATCAGGATGACGGGGTGTTGTTTGATGACGTTAGAGGGGAGGGCATCGCTGATTGGGGGTGGAGATTGGGGCAATAATATGGGGGGCAAGATTCTCGCGTCGAGAGGCTTCTCTTCTCTCCGAGACGCTTCTGCTAAGGCAGAGGCTTCGCCAACGCGAACGAGAGGCTTCTCTTCGAGAGGCTTCGCCAACGCCAACGCCAACGGTTCGCCAGTATGACAAAAGGGCATCGAGACTGTAAAGCAACTGCCAAGATCGACCTGAGTGCGAACACCAACGCTACCCCCGTGCATTTCGGCAATCCGCTTGACTAGTGCCAAGCCCAATCCCGTCCCGGCATACTGGCGATTGAGACTGCTATCGATCTGGACGAAGGGTTGGAACAGTTGACTCAGATGTTCGGGTTTAATGCCAATGCCCGTATCGATAACCGAGAAGGCAATTTGCCAGGGCACTGCGGCGGTGGCTGGTTGTTGCGGCGGGAATGCCCGATCGAGTAGGGGGATAAATGCGGGGTCTGTGCCCTTGAATCGCTCGTCTGGCAGTGGGGTGGTAATTTGGACTAAACGCACGTCTAGGGTAATTCGACCGCCTTGGGGGGTAAATTTGACGGCATTGCCGAGTAAATCGTGGAGGACTTGCCGAAAGCGGCGATCGTCTACCTGAATGTTGGCATGTTTGAGGTAATCGGGGAGTTCTAGCCGCAGTTTAAGTTGTTTTTTGAGGGCGATTTCTTTGACGAGCAGCAGGCTATTGTGGCAAAGGTTGGTAACAGAGACATCGGTAGTTTCGAGCTGGAAGTTATTGGCTGCCATCGTGGACAAATCGAGGATATTCTCGATTAGGGATAGAAGCTGTTTGCCACTTTTAGAGATGGTGGCGATCGCACTGCGCTGGCGATCGGTGATGGAGCCAAAAATCTCGTCGTGTAAGCCTTCTGACATCCCCAGCACGGCATTGAGCGGGGTGCGAAGTTCGTGGCTCATATTGGCTAAAAACTCATCTTTGAGCCGGGTAGCGCGGGCGAGTTCTTGGTTGCTCTGGAGTAATTGGGTTTCGGCTTGCTGTTTTTCGGTGAGTTCTTGTTGTAGCCGCTCGAATAAGCTGGCTTGTTGGATGGCGATCGCCAGTTGATCGGCAATTTGTTGGAGTAATTGGGCTTCGGCATCTTGCCAGTCTCGCTGGGTACTACAGGTATGGACGCTAATTAGTCCCCATAATTGGACGCGATCGCTAGGATCGAGCCAGTACTGAGTATCACTATCGTTAGAGCGCAGCAAAATTGGGGCGACAATTTTAGACTTAGATCCAGCCATCCGCGCCCATTCTGGCCATTTCATCGACCAGACATCTTGTGCTACATCTTCCACGATCCGGGGTTGCCCCAGCAGATAAAATTCAATCTCTTGGTTACTTAGTGGTTCGCGGGACAAGTTCAGATCTAAGAGTGGGGTGTATGTAGATGCTACAACTTCGGCAACCGCCCGCAGCTTGAGATCGATCGGGCTAATTTGACAGACGATCGCCCGATCGACCATCATTAAATCTTTGACTTGCGCGGTGGCGGTAGTGAGAATATCGTTAATATTTAATGAATTGCGAATTTGTTGGGCGATACTGCCTAATGTCCGCTGCTGTCTGAGTTTGAGGGCGATCGCTTCTTCGGCTCGCCAGCGAATTTCTAGTTCTAATTGAACTTTTTTATAGAGGGTGGCTTGTTGAATGGCGATGCCGATTTGTTCGGCAATGTGTTTGATAAAATTAATCTCGTTTTCTTGCCAAGTGCGTGGTGCAGCGCAATGATGGATGCACACTAACCCCCATAAGTTGGGGCCATTAAATAATGGTACGACTAAATTTGCCCGGACTTGAAATTGAGCTAATACCCGAACTTCACAATCGAGTAATCCCGCCGCGTGGATATCTTCGACAGCATTAATTTTATCTTGTTGGTAGAACCAGGCTAATTTGTTGCTAAAGCCCGGATCGTGAATTTTTGCACCCAGAATCGATTCAAATCGATCGCCAACAGCTTCAGCGACAAATTCGCCGCGATCGAAGTTAAAATCAGCATCAAATTTAAAAATTCCGACGCGATCTGTGGCTAAAAATTGACGAATTTCTTGGGCTGCTGTCTCAAAAATGGTCGGTAAATCTAGCGATTTCCGAATTCGCTGCGTCATTTCTCGCAACACAAATTCGCGTTCGATTTGTTGCGCGATGGTGCGTTCGGTTTGCAGCCGCATCGCCTCATCATGTTTGGCTGCACTGACATCGAGATGGATCCCGTTGGCGCGATACGGACGATCGAGATCGTCCCGTTGGACTAAACCATAGACTTTAATAAACTTGATGTTACCGTCGGGATGGATGACGCGGTATTCTAGTTCAAATTCTGTCTCGCAGAATAAAACTTGCCCGATTTTTGCCTCAGCAGCTTGGCGATCTTCGGGGTGAAGACACGCGCTCCAATTAGTGTAGGTTAAGGTGCGATGCTCTGCTGCTGTTGGCGTTAAGCCTGCCGTAGGTAAGGTACGATCGATCCCAAATAGTTCGTAAGTACGATCGTCCCAAATTAGAGCATCGTTGATAATATCCCATTCCCAACAGCCGACTGCTGCCGATTTGAGCGATAGTGACAATCGTTCTGAAAGTCTTTTTAATTCGGTTTCGGATTCTTGAATATCTAACGTGCTATTTTCTAGGAGTTCGGCTTTTTCGGCTTCAGATTGCTCCAATTGGGATGCTAATGTTTCCGCCACTCGATATTGAAGCAATTCGGATGTTAATATTCCGACTAAGCGATCGCGATCGTCAACGACTGGTAAATGGCTCAGAGAATGACTTTGGACGAGATCGATCGCGATCGATAGATCTGTAAAAGCCGCTAGTCTGAGCGTCACTGAATTGGCACCGATCGCCTCCTCGATCGTTAGCTTGTCAAGATCTCGCCGTGTGGCACAAAGCCGCACCACATCGCCTGCGGTTAGTAAGCCAATGTAGTGTTCTCGATCGACAATTGCCACACAACTGGCGCACGCCTGGATTTGTAATCTTACTAATTGACTCGCAGCGGTTGAAGACAAACCCGCCACGTCAATATCGTTCATCAGTGCGATCGCCGAAATCGCGCTCGTGTCGGGGGTTACAATAATGGGATTGCGAAAAATCGCATCACTCGGTTCGGACTTGCTAAGGAATGAAACAGAGTCGAGCATTTGTTTGGTGAAGATCTGCTGTTTCTATAATGCCCTCGATCGGACTGAAAATTAAGGGAGATGAGAGTAAGAAGTAAGAAGTAAGGAGTAAGAAGTAAGAAGGATTAAAAATCTATTCTCCCCGTCTCCCCGTCTCCCGTCTCCCCGTCTCCCCATCTCCCAGTCTCCCCGTCTCCGAACTCCCATCTCCCATCTCCCATCTCCCATCTCCCATCTCCCATCTCCTCCTGTTAACTCGATCGAAAAAATGGGCATTCTAGAGGATATATAGGGAGCAAATTCAGATGAGCAGCTATTCGATCCTTGTTGTTGATGACGAACCAGATAACTTTGATGTGATTGAGACACTGCTGCCTAGTGAAAGCTACAGGCTACATTATGCCAACTGTGGTGAAAATGCGATCGAGTGCTTGGATAAATTCAACCCCGATTTAATTTTGCTGGATGTGATGATGCCCGGTATTAATGGCTTTGAGGCGTGTCGGCGAATTAAGCTGATGTCGCAATGGCAAGGCGTCCCGATTGTGATGGTGACAGCTTTATCTGGCAAAGAAGACTTAGCACGGTGTCTAGCCGCAGGTGCCGACGATTTCATTCATAAGCCTGTAAATGGCTTAGAATTGCGGGCGCGAGTCAACTCAATGTTACGGATTAAGAAACAGCACGATCGCATTCAATCTTTTTCTAAGCTTCAGCGCAATAATATTCATTCTTTAGCTAATAATTTAAATGAGATTCGGTTAGATCTAGCAATTGGTTTTCCGGCTGAATTTAATGCACCATTAAATATTATTTCAGAGAATATCAAGCACCTAACCGATCGGATCGAAACGATTAGTCCGACTACCCTGGTAATTTTAGAATCTAGCGATATCGCTGTGCGGCAATTACGGCGATTGACAGAGAAATTTTGGTTCTACTTACAACTAACGCTAGAAACACCAGAAACTAATCGTCCTGAAACTTTGATTCCTAAGCCAGTTTTCAATCGAATCTTAGCAACTAAATTTGCTGGATTATCTAAAACTGACGTAGTTTGTGAGATTGAAGATGCACAATTGGCAGTTAATTCAGAACATTTTAATTGGATTGCTACTGAATTAATCGAATGTATCTCGGTAGATTCTCACGTAAAAATTCATGGTGAAGTCATGGACAACTCTTTTCATATATCCTTGTCGATTCACACGAATAAGGCGGCGAATTCGATGGATTTAGACCTAGAAATGTCTAGATTAATTGAATTCAATTCATCAGATGATGAAGACAAAGAATTAGAAATAGGTTTGAAAATTGTCAAGAAAATTGTTGAGATTTATGATGGAATCTTTTTGATGTCTGGTAGCGTTGGCGAATCCGCAACTTTTTACCTGACTTTACCACTAGCCACAAATAGCTTATCTGAAATTGATACATATTTAGCCGTACCTACGTTCAAACAAATTTAGTGGATAGTGGATAGTGGATAGTGAATTATGCGTTCTTTGGCTGTGCCTAAGTCAAGCACCTTTTTAAGACAGTGGATAGTAAAAATAGCGAGTATATTTATTCGGATCTTGCACCAGTATGTAATAAACGATTCTCCGGAGGAGACACTCCGTGAACGAAACTAGGCTCAAAACTTAGTCCTAATTACTAGAACTATCCACTATCCACTATTCACTAAACAAGCGATCGTGAAATCATCTAGTACCTATCCATCTCAAGTTATCGCCCGCAGCGATACACCTGAAGCTTTATGCTATAGTATTCTGGACATTTTAGGTGAAGGAGGTAGCGGTGTAACTTACCGCGCGCTCGACACTAAAAATCAGCAACTTGTCGCACTTAAAGCTTTATCTTTACATCAGATCGATGACTGGAAAGCGATCGAACTATTCGAGCGTGAAGCTAAAATTCTTAGTACGCTCGATCGCGATGGCATTCCTAAATATCTCGATTACTTTACCACAGATCTCAATGGCGATCGGTATTTTTATATCGTTCAAGAATTAGCACCGGGTAAAAACCTTTTAGAATGGATGCGCTCTGGTTGGCGGGTAAGTGAAGCCGAAGTTAAAACTATTGCCATTCAAATTCTCGAAATCTTAATTTATCTCCACCGTCATTATCCACCGATCGTCCATCGCGATCTCAAGCCGAGTAATATTATTAAAACCGAGGATGGCAAAATCTTCCTCGTCGATTTTGGAGCCGTACAACAAACCTATCATGATACCTTCCTCAGAGGCAGTACAGTCGTCGGTACTTACGGTTATATGGCTCCCGAACAATTTCGCGGGCAAGCCGTACCAGCGACGGATTTATATGGCTTAGGTGCGACTATTTTACATCTCCTGACGCATCGATCGCCAGCCGAAATTCCGCAAGATGGTTTGCGCTTAAATTTTCGCGACAGGTTGCAAGTATCGAGTAGTTTTGCCGACTGGTTAGAGCGGATGCTAGAGCCAGATGTCGGCAGTAGATTTAGCTCTTCGACTAAGGCTTTAGAAGTTCTGAAAACTCCACCTAAATCTAAATCTAAACCAAAATTTAGTACGCTCGATCGCACCTTAATTGGTATGACTGGGTTGATGGTGTTAGCAGCGATCTTTTGGACGCTAGATCGATCTAAATACACCTTATTAAGCATGGCTGGCTTTATATCTAACGAGCCATTTAAAGCCATGTCAGAACGTCCGAGTGTCGATCGGCTAAAATATTATCTAGATCGCGGCTTCAATGTCAATACTCTCGATATAAATCGTCGATCGCTGATGTATCATGCAATCCAAAACGATCTGCCAGATGTAGTTGTATTTTTAATCGATCGTGGCGCAGATATTAGCGATTCAGCTAACCTCATCCAACAACAAGAAGACAAATTAAAAAGTATCCGCGAAAGCAAAAAAATCGCAGAAGAAATGCTCGACAAAGGGTATGTTGCAAACAGAGGCAAATTAAAGCAGGAAAACGAAGAACGGTTGAGACATGAGGAAGAGATAATAAGTAATACCTCTATCAATAATATTGCTTATTATGCGATCGTTAAAAATAGAATTGCGGTACTCAAGGTTCTAATCGATCGAGGTGTCAAGATCGATCGAATTTATCCAGATGAAAATAGATTATCATTTTTACATTTAGCCAGCGTTCATCAAGATGGTGAAATAGTTAAATTATTACTCGATCGAGGTGTCGATCCAAATATCAAAGATAGTTTCGGTTGTACGCCATTACATACAGCGATCGTTCGTAATTTAATGCCATATGCTCCCAGGCTATCTAGCTATATTAATAGTATTAATGCTGCTAATGATTCTATTTCAAAGCAATCGGTTGTTTATTTAGCTAGTGCTGGAGCAAAATCAAACACAACATGTCGTCTGAATAATGAAGGTTATCGATATGCCGATACACAAGATAGATCGACAGCGATCCCATCTCTAATTAGATCGAAGTATCGTCTTTATTATCCACAAGATATTACTGACAGAACAACACCCGCCAATTTATTATTATTGTTCGATATTACAGATATTAATTTTGATGCATATCCTCAATCCAAATAAATTATAGTTAAGGCAGTAAAGTGAAATGCATCAATCCGAACAAGTTTTAAACGATCGCTATCAAATCCTCCATATACTAGGACAAGGTGGAATTGCCACTACTTATGCTGCCAAAGATATCGAAACCGATGTAACTGTCGCGATTAAAGTCATGTCTTTGCGGCGCGCGCAAGACTGGAAAGCGATCGAACTATTCGAGCGTGAAGCCAAGATCCTCGCCCAATTAAACCATCCGGCTATTCCCCAATATTTAGACTACTTCCAAATCGATACCGAACGCGATCGAGAGTTTTATATCGTTCAATCTTTAGCTCCAGGTACGCCATTATCGACATTAATAGAGCGCGGTTGGGAACCAGAAGTAAAAGAAGTCGAATATATTGCCGCCCAAGTCCTCGAAATTCTTAACTACCTGCATCGACTCGCACCGCCAGTCATTCATCGCGATATTAAGCCCCAAAACCTGATTAAAAGTGTCGAAGGTAAAATTTCGCTCGTCGATTTTGGAGCGGTACAAGATACATATCATCAAACCGTAACTGGTGGCAGCACGGTAGTCGGTACTTACGGTTATATGGCTCCCGAACAGTTTCGCGGGCAGGCATTTTTAAGCACCGATTTATATGGATTAGCCACAACATTATTATTTTTATTAACGCGAGCCGATCCGAGTTGTTTACCACATAAACAGTTAAAAATCAACTTTAGATCGACCCTGAAATTACCCAATAAATTCGCCGATTGGCTCGATCGAATGCTCGAACCGACAGTCGAACAAAGATTTACAACTGCGATCGAAGCTCTAGCCGTACTTCAAGGATTGCAGAAACTTCCGCCTTCAATTGCTAATAATCGTCCGCGTAAGCCCAAAGACAGTCCGATTCGACTCATTGCCGATGAAACAGTATTAACTATTAGTATTCCCGCCGTAAAATTTAGGACTGCTCGCTCTCAGCAATTATCATTGCTAGCAACAATGATGAATTTTATCCTCGCCGTGGCAATTTATTTTATTACCACCTTATCATTCTCGATCGAACCATTGCGATTGTGTTTATTTATTATCGTTGGATGCTCGTATACAATTTCGTCACTGTGGATGTGTAAATATGCGATTTATGGTAACTACTCGCGAGTTCAACTAGAAATATCTGGCAACCGCTTTCAACTCAAGCGGTGGTTGTTTGGCAACTTAATTTATAACGTTACCGATAGTATTCAAAACATCAAAATTTCTACAAATAACCGCATATCGGTTTTACCATTCGATCGACAGCGCGTGAGAATTACGATCTTTGGTAAGCCCAGTATCTTATTGCCACTCACTCAATTTTTAGGCAGTTTTTTTCACAATCAAGCTACCTTTATACCACTAATTAAATGGCTTATAGACCATACTCCACTCGATCGAGTTAAAATAGATCTAGATAATCGTCAGTATGCATTAGCCTTACTATTAAATCTACCCGAAAATCAGTGGTTGGCGAGCGAATTGAGTATATTTCTCGATCGAGCCTTGCGCCGCCAACAACTCTATCGCGAAGCATTAGATCGGTTAGCAGTCAGCGAAGAATTTGGGAACGGAGCTGTGCCTAATTAGAGCTATATTCTTTCCTCGCAATTTCTAATCTAGCTTAACCGAGCTTCGTCAATTACCGCTTTGCATAAGCAATTAATGAAACGCCCAAAAACACAATTATCTGTCTTGTCTCGCTTCTATGCTCCTCCACTCTCCGCAGAGCGAGCCGCAATTCTCAATTCTCAATTAATTTACCAATCCAATTACTCAACACGGGATTGACTAATTCGGGAGCTTCATCTTGAGGACAATGACCGACATCAGGGAGTTCAATAAATTCATCAATCGTAGACACATCCATTAATTCGCGCCCTAAAGCAATCGGTTCCCACGGATCGGCAGCACCCCAAATCGCGATCGCAGGGCATGATAATTGGGGTAATAAATCTTCTGGTAATGGCCCCCAAGAATAAGCAGTAAACTTCAAGAAAACATCTGCTGCGCCTGCATCGGCGGCTGGAGCCATCAAGATATCAATTAATTCTTCGCTGACTGCTTCAGGGCGATGGTAGGCTTGCAAGAGAATATTCCGCACGACTTTGCGCTGGGCTAATTGCTTGAAAAAGAAATTACCGATCGCTGGTATAGTGAGGATAGACTGGAGAACTGGTGCGCCCCAGCGACGATACAAGGGCATTTGAGCCAGTTTGCGATCGTGTAATAGTCGCAACGAACAATTGAGTAAGGCAACACCCGTAACAAATTCTGGATTGGTAACAGCAGCTTGCAGCGCGACGATACAACCGATCGAATTACCGACTAGAATTGTCGGAGTGCCAATTATTTCTCGACAAAAATCGACTACCTGCGCCGCCCAGGTTTCAAAGGTATACTCAATTTCGGCTCCTGGTGTTGGTTTTGCCGAAGCCCCAAAGCCGATTAAATCGATCGCATAACATCGACAATTCTCGGCTAATACCGGAATATTTTTGCGCCAATGTCCGACGGAAGCTCCAAAGCCGTGAATTAGTAGCACAGGCGCGCCTGTATCGCCAGCAGTCTGATAATTAATCTGATGTCCGCGCCACATCCAGGTAGTATTTGCAGTCGGTGTAGCGATCGCAGTCATATCGATTTTGGATTTTGGATTTTGGATTAACAGCTCTATAAAATAAAGTTGTTAGTTTCCGCGTATTCTAACGCGATTCTCGTAGGAGAGCAGCCGCACCAAAGACACCATTATCGGATCTAACTTAACTTGGCTCGGAATGAGTCAAAGCAATAATACGAAGGATATAATAAGTACGAGTATCCACCCAAACTCCTTACTCCTTACTCCCCCATGTCCCCAACCGTCAGCCTCATTCGCGCCACATCCTACGAATCAGCAAAACTCCGCGAGTCGGTAGAAGCTGTACTCGCTCCACTAGGTGGAATTAGTGCTTTTGTCAAACCAGGAGATCGCGTCTTACTCAAGCCTAACCTCCTGACTGGTGCGCGTCCGACTAAAGAATGCGTAACTCGTCCCGAATTAGTCAGATGTGTCGCCGAATTAGTAATTGAAGCTGGCGGAAAGCCATTTTTCGGCGATAGTCCCGCCTTTGGGAGTGCGATGGGAGTAGCTAAATCTAATGGTTATTTGCCAATGATGGCGGAATTAGATTTACCCGTGGTTGAGTTTCATGGCAAACGTTACGAAACAGCTAGTACCGAGTTTAACCATTTACTACTGAGTAAAGAAGCGATCGAAGCCGATGTGGTAATTAATTTACCCAAAGTCAAGTCTCACATGCAACTTACCATGACTTTAGGTGTCAAAAATCTCTTTGGTTGCGTCCCTGGGAAAATGAAAGCCTGGTGGCACATGGAAGCAGGTAAAAGTGCCGAGAGATTTGGCGAGATGCTGGTGGAAACAGCGCGCGCAATTAGCCCAAATTTGACCATTATCGATGGTATTATCGGACATGAAGGAAATGGCCCCAGCGGTGGCGAACCCCGCGAATTGGGCGTGCTAGGTGCCGCTGCGGATGTATTCGCGCTCGATGTGGCAATGTTAGAAGTTTTGAATGTCGAGGCGCACTTGGTACCGACGGCGGCTGCGGCGCAAAGATTGGGTTTAGCTCCGGCGTTGGAGTCAATCGAGTTTCCACTGTTGCGTCCGGTAGATTTGAGCTGTAGCGATTGGAAGTTACCTGAAGCCTTAATGCCGATCGATTTTGCCCTTCCTCGCGTGATTAAATCTACTTTCCGCCATCTGTATATTCGGTTAATTAAAGAACCAATGTCAGCTTATAAAAAATAGACATCCTCTTAGCTGAATTTGAATTGGCGTGCAAACTATTCTTCTATTCCTTCTACCATCTTTTTGATTTTTACTGCCTTTTCAAAATGGTCTAGTTGATGAGTTTTAATCCACCACTCAGCCGCCTCCATGAGTAGTTCTGGATCTTTATTCTTATTTTCAAAAAAAGCATAAAAGGATAATCCGACATTCTCTCCTTTCCGTTCGATCTGAAGATCGCAAACTTCAATGATTTTTTGTTTTAAAGATATTCGCATAACGGTCTTTTTAGAGCAGGTGGTTATTTCTAGATAGAAAATCCTTGTCGAATCGATCGGATTCTTGTAATATAAAAGTACCATTAAATCGAGATCGTTGGCATAGCCTACCGGAGGTAATCGTGACACCTGAAATCCGCACCCGCACCGAACAACTCCGCGTCAAACTCCAGTCGGCTGGCTACGCTTACTACGTCCTCGACAATCCAGTCATGAAAGATGCCGTGTATGACAGGTTGTATCGGGAGTTGCAAGATTTAGAGAGCCAATATCCCGAACTAGTCACACCCGATAGTCCCACTCAGCGCGTGGGCGAACGTCCGGCGGCGGGCTTTGTATCAGTCAAGCATAATATCTCCTTATACAGCCTCGAAAATGCTTTTGACATGACCGAATTTGCCAAATGGGAAGCAGGTTGGCAGCGGAATCTGGGCAGTAAAGAGAGTGCCGAATACGTGTGCGAATTGAAGATCGATGGTTCGGCGATCGCACTTACATACGAGAATGGATTATTAGTGCGCGGTGCGACTCGTGGCGATGGCGATACGGGGGAAGATATTACCCAAAATGTCAAAACGATTCGATCGATTCCACTCAAGCTAAACCTCGAAAATCCACCGCCAGTAGTCGAAGTGCGGGGTGAGGCGTTTTTACCGATAGCTGTGTTCGAGCAACTCAACCAAGAGCGCGAAAAAGCAGGCGAACAACTCCTCGCCAATCCCCGGAATGCCGCCGCTGGAGCATTGCGCCAATTAGACCCCAAAATGGTCGCCCAACGCAAATTAGATTTCTTTGCTTACACGCTACATTTACCTACTCAAGCCGAGCTGCATCGCCACTCCGAATCGCTAGAATTACTCGAACGGATGGGCTTTAAAGTCAACCCCAATCGCACGCTCTGTCCGAATTTAGCAGCAGTCGGCGCGTATTACGATCGCTGGAATACCGATCGGTTAAACTTAGCTTACATGACCGATGGCGTGGTTGTAAAAATCAACGATATTGCCCTCCAACAAGAATTAGGCTTTACCAACAAATTCCCCCGCTGGGCGGTAGCTCTGAAATATCCCGCCGAAGAAGCTCCCACACGCGTGCTAGACATCAGTGTAAATGTGGGCAGAACGGGGGCAATTACGCCCTTGGCGCACCTCCAACCAGTCCAATTAGGAGGCACTACCGTACAGCGGGCAACGCTTCATAATGGCGATCTCATCAACGAATTAGATATCAGAATTGGCGATACAGTCATCGTTTGCAAAGCTGGCGAAATTATTCCCAAGGTCGTGCGGGTATTGACAGATTTGCGCCCGCCTGGTACTTTAGCTTTTAAAATGCCGACTAATTGCCCCGTTTGCAATTCAGTTGTAGTCAAGTCGGAAAAGGAAGCGGTATTGCGTTGTAATAATCCTAGTTGTGCGGCAATTCTCAAGGGTTCATTGGTGCATTGGGTAAGTCGCGATGCGCTGGATATTAATGGTGTCGGCGAAAAGTTAATCGAGCAATTAGTCGATCGCCAATTTGTCAATTCGGTTGCCGATTTATACGATCTAACTGTTGCCAAATTAATGACATTAGAACGGATGGGCGAGAAATCAGCAACTAAAACGATCGATGGAATTGCGGCTTCTAAATCGCGCCCGTGGTCGCGGGTATTATATGGTTTGGGAATCAGACAAATTGGCAATAATGGCGCAAATATTATCACCGAAAGATTCCCTTCGATCGAGCTATTATTGCAAGCATCGATCGCCGATCTGCAAGATATCCGAGATGTCGGATTAGAAACCGCTCAATCTGTCTATAATTGGCTCAAACAACCAGAGAATATCGCCTTAGTCGATCGACTCAAAGCAGCGGGTTTACAATTCGAGCGGTCTTTAGAAGCTGCTAATAACAATCTGCTCAGTCAAATTCTCGCTGAAAAAACCTTTGTTATTACTGGCACCTTGCCCACATTAAAACGCGATGAAGCTAAAGAATTAATTCAGCATCATGGTGGTAAAGTTTCGGATTCAATTAGTGCCAAGACTGACTACTTATTGGCAGGTGAAAAAGCTGGATCGAAATTGGCTAAGGCAGAAAAATTAGGGGTTAAGGTGATATCTGAAGCGGAATTGCTAGAGTTAACCGCTCAAAGCTAGGTGCTTGCAATTTGGAATAGTAAAGGCGGAGTCTCTAAAACTACCAACACCATTATTGAATATTGCTACATTATTCCCTATCCTCTATTCCCTGTACCTGAATGCCTTCGGGATGTTCGATCGAGAATTGATAGGTGATTTCGGTTTTTTTATTTGCTGGTAAATCCAGATTCCAGACTAATCTGCCTAATTCGCCTAGTTGAATTTGCGGATCGATCTTCATTAATTTGACTTTAATTTGTTCGGTGCGACTGTGGGGAATCAGATCGCTAATTTGAATGTGAGTGGGCGCGTTGAGTAAATTAGTTACACTCAACCGATATGCATAAGTAATCCGGCGATTGCCAGACAGGAAAGTTTTATCGACTTGGCGTTCGGTTAATTCTCGATCGATCTTAATTCCTTCATCGATGCCTAAATTAAGTTTAAATTCTTGCCCCGGTGAGACATTTTCTAAATTGCTGGCACCGACAAACACATCGTCGCGAAAAATATTTGCCTTACCTGGTAATAAAGTCGCCCCGTCGGTACGATTTTTGGCTTTGGCTTGTAAATAAGCAAAACTCACCAATTTCGGCATCGCAATATACTCGAATTGGCACGGAAAATTATCGTTAAAAATGGTTGCTTTGTGGGGATTGCCATCGCTGGGAATATTACCACCACCGCCTAGTTGAAAGGTAACAATACTGCCCTGTTGGGTAACTTCTGCGACAACGTTTTCGGCTGCATATTCTTCAAGCGGTTCTTCCATCCGCTCGAACGCCGCCCTTGTAACCATTGCGGGTGCAGCAGCGGATATTTCCATCATTTCTGCCGATTTAAATTTCATACTTCTTTGCCGCATCATTATCGGTGCGGTTGCATCGATATACCAAGGATCTAATTTTGGCGGGAGGGTGCCCAATCCTGGCTTGGCGGTGGAGAGAATCAGATTGATATTCGCCCAATCTTCACCTGTGGTTTGAACGATTTCGGCGAGATAATTGAGCTGGATGGTTTGACTGGTACTTTGAACGCGCAGATCGTAGAGTGGCATCCAGTATGCGCGATCGACTACATAGCTCAATTCTAGTTCAAAGTCGCCCTCACCCGCAGGTTCGACGGCGACAGTAATTTCAAAACTTTCTTTACTGTAAGGAGTCTCCACTTCTTCTAGTTGCAGTCGCAGGCTCTGAAGTTGCTTATCGATTTGTTGCTGCTGTTGGCGCAAATCTTCCCCTGCAAAGGCGTATTCGGTAGTTTTGGCACCAATAAAGTCGAGGAAGTTTTGGGTGTCTTCTAGCCCCATTTGCTGGCGGGCGAGACTGCGAGAAAATGACTCTTGGGTTTTCTCGCGCAAGCCTTGAATGAAGTTGGATTGCAGCTTAGTAGTGTCGATTTGCGCCTGGAAACGCCGTTTTTCGGCTCCCAATCGATCGATTTCGGCTGTCAGTTGGGCAATGCGATCGGCAACGGGTTCGGTGGTATATTGACGATCGACGGTGACTCCCTGTAGTTTAACAGCGACGCTCCCTTTACCCCCAACCCGCACTGATTCGGGATCGAGGGTAGTCGGTAAGTTACTAACGATTAATTCTCGTTCGGTTCCGGTAAGCTGAATTTGCCCTCGGCGGGTGACTAAAGCGCGATCGGTGTAGACTGTGACTGCGGTAATTTGAGTATCGATCTTCATTTGGGGACTGGGGGACTGGGGGACGGGGGGACGGGGAGACTGGGAGACTGCGGGACGAGGGGACTGAAAGAATTTATTACTCCTTACTTCTTACTCCTTACGCCTTATTATCGACATCGATCGAATTTGAAGTTACCCTTGTAAATGAAGCGATGAACTGTCTCCTGAATCAAATTGATGGCGAACATTTCCAGATCGGAATTTATTTACGTAAATAGTAGCTCTAACGATCTGACGCGAATAGATTCAGATTCGTTAACTAGTGTCGCCGCCGAGCGTAAGACGATCGAACAATTATTAGCCATCGGGACGGCATTATCTGACTGTCTCAATTTAACAGAATTACTCGACCTAATTTTATCTAAAAGTCGTGAAATTACCTGTAGCGACGCGGGTAGCGTCTATTTAATCGATCGCAGTCATGGTGAACCCAAGTTAATATTTAGTGCGGCGCAAAATGACTCTCACCCCAACGTTTATTTTAAATCGACTAGTATTCCCCTCAATCTCGAAAGCTTGGCGGGTTATGTAGCAACTACCGGAGAAAGTCTGAATATTCCCGATGCTTACGCACTTTCCGAACATTATCCTTACAAGTTCGATCGACATTTCGATCGAGAATTCGACTATCGTACCGTCTCGGTGTTGGTATTGCCGATGCAAAATCGCGATGGCGAAACTATCGGCGTGCTGCAATTGATCGATCGTAAACTTAAAGCCGATCTCCAGATTACACCAGAAAATGCCCTCTCGATTACCCAACCTTATTCCGACTGGGAACGCCAAATCGTCCGCTCGCTAGCTTCCCAAGCCGCAATTTCGATCGAGCGCAACCAGCTTTTAGAAAGTATCGAAGCACTATTCGCCGGATTTATCACCGCTTCGGTACAAGTCATCGAAAGCCGAGATCCGACTACAGCCGGACATTCCGAGCGCGTCGCCAAACTCAGCGTGCGGCTGAGTGAGGAAGTAAATAGTGTCGAATCGGGAATCTTAAAATCAATCCGATTTAGCGATCTGCAACTCCAAGAAATTCGTTATGCTGCATTATTGCATGACTTTGGGAAAATTAGTATTCCTGAAGCGATCGTCCAAAAAGGCAACAAACTTTATCCCCATCAACTTACCGAACTCAATTATCGGTTTAATTTACTCAGGCGGACGTGGGAATTAGAATTTGCCGAACAAAAATTTAATTACTTACTCAATCCCCCGCTAGAACTTCAGCATCAAGCGGGCGATAATTGTCTCCACTGCGGTTATTTGCAACAGCTAGATTTAGAATTGAGTGCTAAACTCGATCGATTGCAATCTGATTGGGAATTATTAAATCAATTAAATCGCCCCAATGTGATTCTTTCGCCAGAATTTGCCGATAAATTAGATGCGATCGTTACAGATTTGCAAACATTAGCCAAATATACCTATCGAGATCTCGACGGTAATTTACAGCCCCTACTCACCCCCGCCGAAATCGAACAACTCCTCATTCCCAGAGGTTCGCTCACCGCCGCCGAACGCTTAGTTGTCGAATCGCACGTTAGCCACACTTACGATTTCTTGCGGAAAATTCCCTGGACTAAACAGCTCCAAAATGTGCCCAAAATTGCTGGCAATCACCACGAGAAATTAGATGGTAGCGGCTACCCCCAAGGCTTAATTGGTGCGGAAATTCCGATCCAATCGCAAATTATGACAATCGCCGATATTTATGATGCTCTCACTGCCAGCGATCGACCTTACAAACCACGTTTGTCGATCGATCGTACCTTCGCTATTTTGTACCAAGAAGCCGCCGCAGGCAAGCTCGATCGGCATTTGTTAGAATTATTCGAGCAGCGTCAAGTTTACTCGGTTTTAGGCGATTTAAGTCCCCATTGAAAGAAGATAAGATCGCCATTCTTTTTTGAATGCAAGATCTCCGACTTCTTCAAGAAGTCGGAGATCTGTCCTAACTAGCTATATAAAAATTGGGAAGAAGAAAAATGTAGGGTGGGCAGTTCTCACGACAGAAGGTTCAACCGATCGACAGATCGATCTATTCTCACATAAACGGAAAAATATCGTCACCCGATTCAGTAATAGTTCGACTGGTTTTAGCTAAACCTAGATCGATCGCTAGTAAATCAATACCATCAATTAACAGAGAACGAAAAACTTCAGAGATTGCTAAATTCTCATAACAGTGAAATCTGAGATCGGCATCTGCTTGAAATTTAGTTAATGCAGCATTTAAAGGTGACATAACTCGATAAGCAGCCTCAGCTTTCTCGATCGCTACAGGTGGAATAGATTGAGAATTTCGCAAAAAAGCTAAATCGATAAGATCGCGGGAATGAACGCTAGGATCTGCATATCGGTCGGCATTAGCTAATAATTTACTCGTAAAACAGTCAGTGATGCTCAAACATTCAACTGGCGACCAACTCGGTTGACGTGGTGAATCTAGTTCAAATCGAGATTCGGCAATAATCTCAGTTTTAATCGGGATGCCATCGACAACAATTGCCATTCTAATCCCATATCGATCGGCAGTAAATCTGGCGATTTCTAAATCGGAATTATCCTTTAGTAAAATCCGAGGATTTCGTTGGCGGAGCCTCTCCCCTGGAGAATCGCTAATCGTATTCCGTAACTTGCGATAATCGGCTCCCAAAGAACAGATAAAGTCAATATCGTTACTAATGCGATATTCTCCGAGATCTAATGAGATGAGGGTGCCGCCACCAAAATAAGCCCGACATTCACTCAGGAATTCACAATTTAAACTCTCTAAAACACGATAAATTAATTGATGATGACCGATCTCAAATTCCATAAGTTCGCCTAATAACCAAGATTTGCGATCGGCAGCGAGTTGCTTAATAAATGTCAACTCACTAGGGGAAATATCCGTAATATAACGATATTGTCACCCCCGTTCGTAACTGGCAAGCATTTCTAGTTGAGTCAATCGGTAAACATCAGCAATTTGCCAGCCGAGAAATTCTAGGAAGGGCAGTTTGGAAGGCTGAATAATATTCATAATGATTTACAACATTCTCGCGCTGAAAATGATTAAAATCTTAACTGCTAGCTCCGATTGAGTTTTTCAGATGTTTTGAGAAATACGCTTTTGTGCATCTGTTAACTTCTCTATCATCTCAGTTAGATCGAATGACCATATCTTATCATTTTTTCCATTAGTTCGAGGATATATTTCTAATATAGGATTTTCAGTCTCTTGGGAAATTTCACCCCACTGTTCATCTTCACACCACAGTTCGGCAACTAAATTATCTCGATCGGGAACACTTGCAATTTGTACTGTTATTTTCATATTTAAGGCTCGATAATAAATTTGGGATGAGTTCGGGTTACAATAGAGGTAGGCTCGACCCAATCTAACAATTATGACTTCTCAGCTAGAATCAATAATCCAGCAAGCTGCTCAACTAGATCGAGATGAAAGAATTGAGTTAATTACTCATTTGGCTAATTCGCTTCATTCTAGTAACGATTCCGATTCAGAGTCAGTTTTGACCGATCTTCAACAATCTCAACTCAATCGATTGCGATCGGAGATCGAGATTGGATTAGAACAGGTAAAAGCGGGTAAAACTGTCGATGGAGAAACAGTTTTTGCCAATCTGCAAGCAAGAGTCGATGGTTACAGAGATCTAGATGCGATTTTTCGATCGAAATAGCATATTTTTGAGTATTTATGATGTGAGAATTACTAGAAACCTAGCTGGTGGTCAGTTACCACCCTACAATCCTAAATTTACTAATGTCAATAATTCAATCGATTGACTGACATTGATTGACTGGCATTAAACCGATCTTAGTGGGTAAACGACAGAATTTCTGGGCACATTAATAGCATATCGCCTTGTTTTTTATCAGAACCACTATGAGCTTTGGATCTCGGTTAGCAATTGGCATCGTTGCGATCTTTGGTGCTATCGGTTTTCTAAAGACGGCTCTTAATCCGGTTGGGGTACGTGCCCCATCTATAGTCTTCCATGGAATGGCAGCACTTTTTACTTTTGTGGCGATCGCCTGCTTTGTCCCAAAAAGTCGTCCCGTGACCTTGCGCATCATTGGTTCAGCTATTTTCTTCGCGTTCTCTAGCTATGTTATCAGTAGTTTCGGTACTGATAATTTTGGACGCGCACTTAAAGCATTTGGCTGGTGGGGTCCACCTTCTGGTTACTTAGCGATCTTAGGAAACTATCCTAGTTGGGGTAAAGGTGCGGCAGGTATCAATGCCAAGAATCGTCATCGCAAATAGAAAAAAGTAGGGTGGGCAGTGCCCACCACATACATTTCAGCCGATCGAACCCAATCTAATAATCTAGCCCAAGACCCAATTCACCAAAGTTCTGACTGGATGACCCGTCGCGCCAGCGTTATTCACGCCATGCTCCTTGTCGCTCCAAACTGGCCCAGCGACATCTAAATGCGCCCAGGGGGTGTCTTTGACAAACTGCTTGAGGAACAGAGCTGCCGTAATCGAACCGCCACCACGGGGGCCAGTATTTTTGAGATCGGCGATGGGTGATTTGATGCCGTCGAAGTACTTATCGGCTAAGGGCATTTGCCAGAAGTTTTCACCTGCGAGTTCGGCTGCTGCCAGAATTCCGTCGGCTAAAGACTTGTCGGGACTCCATAAGCCAGAAATATCGTCGCCCAATGCGACGATACATGCACCTGTGAGGGTAGCGAGATCGACGATCGCATCTAAGCCCAATTTATCGGCATAAACTAACGCATCGGCGAGGGTTAACCGCCCTTCTGCGTCGGTGTTGTTGATTTCGATCGTTTTGCCGTTTGATGCTGTCAGGATGTCGCCAGGGTGCATGGCACGCCCGCTAATCATGTTTTCAGTGACTGCACTAATAAAGTGAACTTCGACATCGGGTTTAATTTGACCGATGGCTTTGGCAGCACCAAACATCGCCGCAGCACCACCCATGTCCATTTTCATGGTTTCGATGCCGCTTCCCGCACCTTTAATATTCAAGCCACCAGAGTCGAAGGTTAAGCCTTTACCGACGATCGCAATTTTGCGGCGGGGCGTACCTGCTGGTGTATAAGTAAGATGGATGAATTTTGGTGGCATTTCCGAAGCTTGCGCTACGCCTAAAAATGCGCCCATGCCTAAGGCTTCGCATTCGGCTTGTTCTAAGATTTTCAGTGCGAACCCATAATCTTTAGACATCTGGAGGGCTGTTTCTGCCATGCTCATCGGCGTGACGAAATTTGCAGGTGCGGCGACTAGCTCCCGCGCCAAAATTACCCCGTCGGCAATTGCCTGCGCTGTGGCAATCGCCGCATCGTTCCCAGCGGAGTCGAGCAGGTGAATTTCAGCTAGTTTGAGCTGATTTTCGGGTTTGACTTCAGATTTAAAGCGATTATCTTGGTGCAGTGCGAGGAGTAAACCTTCGCTAATAACTTGAGTTGTTGTCGCACCATCGTTATTCCAGACGGGAAGAGCGATGCCTAAGGTTTTGGCTTTTTCGCGTTTGGCGGCTCTGGCAATTGTCGCGCCAGCTTTGCGAAAAGTGTCTAGTTTGACATCCGCAGCTTTGCCCAAACCGACGAGCATAATTTTCTGAATTGGGGTATTGACACCGACACGAGTTACCGCGCTGCTAGATTTAGCACCTTTAAATTCAGTCTCAGTTATCAGTGCTTCGATAACGCCTGCCAATTTAGTATTAAGTTCGGCAAGATCGCCACTAAGTTCGACAGCATCTTCATAAAACCCAATCGCCAATAGATCTCCAGTCCATTCTAGACGTGGTGTAGCGATCGCTTTAATATCCATATTTACGTTCTGTAGGGGTAATTTCAATCGTATGGGGGAGTTTTGCACTCAGAGCTTCCCCATGTTGACTCGACGAGCGAGTCTGACATCACTCTAATTGTAGCAATCCTCAGCAGTATCCCTTTTCGACGATGCCGTGGTAAGTCAGGTTGAATCTAGTAAATCGGGTCACAAATTATCGATGCCCGCACATCGGTATAAGATAATGCATTTTTTTGCAAACTTAGTCAATCTGCTGATGTACATTCGATCGAATCGTCGGTAGAGTAACCTCAAACACGATTGCGTATTACAGATACCGATCGCATCTAAAGGGTGTTGACAATATGGCAAATATTACTGGAACAGACGGCGCAGATATCTTGCAGGGAACGAGTGTAGATCCTCTTGTAGTCCCACCTCCAGGCGGCTCCAGCGATAGTGGTCGAGATACTATTAACGCACTCGGCGGTGATGATGTTATCTTCGCAACGACTGGTGAAGATACCATTGATGGTGGCGGTGGCAATGACATTCTAGACTTTAGTAAGACAAATAAAGACATTTTCTTGTCCGATAATGGTCTAGGTTACGACAATGTTAATTTTTCGAGACGAGAAGCCCCAAGACCTTCGGAAGAAGCCGTTTTGGGTAGCATATCTAATCTTGAAACTATTGTTGGTAATCCCAATCGATCGAATACTATTAATGACTTTCGCCGCTCTAGAGGTATTACTAGTAATACTAAAGTCGATCTAAATTTAGCAACCGGACAAGCTACCTATTTTGGTTTACCGGGCGATACTCCAGTAACTTATAATTTCCAGAATTTTGACAATATTAACACTCCCAATAGTCAGGGCACATTCGTTGGCAACGATCGCAACAATCAGATTGCGGCTGGTAATGGTAGTGTTATTATCGGTTCGAGCGGTAACGATGAATTATCCGGTCAGGCGATCGCAATGGGGCATATTATTTAGGTAATGGCAGTAATGACTATGCCAGCATTACCGATTTTAATCTTACGCGCGACTCGATCGATGTTGGCAGCCTGAGGGATTATAGTTTAGCTTTTGATGGTGCCAATACGATCGATTTATTCGCTGGTAAAGATGCCAATACTCGCGATCTAATTGCTAAAATTCAACTCGCCGATTTGAATATTTCTTCATTCAGTAAGTCCACGAGTTCGGGCGAGGGAACGATGTCTGTTAATACTTCAATTATGGGTGGCGGATCTGGTACTAATATCGATACAATCTCATCTCAAATTGATATCCTCTCTGGTGCTAATTTTACTACCGATGTAGTTATCTAAGCGGTTGTTTTAAAAGTAAATTTTGTTACCTATACGTCCTAAAGCCCCCTTAAAAAGGGGGTTGGGGGATTTAGATCTCAAAACGAAGTCTAATAGACTTGTATATACACCGTAGCCTTGAAAAGGGGTACTTTAAATTGTTCTTCAACTCCCCCGCTCCCCGCTCCTCATGCACCAATGGCATTTTACGGTCACAGAAGATCGCACTTTACCCCCGCTATTACTTTTACATGGCTGGATGGGTAGTTGTGAAGATTATTGCGAGGTAATTGAGCTGTTAAGATCGAATTTTTATTGTATCGCGATCGATCTACCCGGACATGGTAAAGCGCAGACGATTGACGAGGAATCGGGATATAATTTTATCGATACCGCCAGGGGAATCGTTCGGTTGTTAGACGATTTAAAAATAGATTGTTGTACGATAGCGGGTTATTCTTTTGGCGGTAGATTGGCTTTATATCTCGCGCTCGAATTCCCAGATAGATTCGATCGAGTTATCTTAGAATCGACATCTCCAGGATTAGCAACTCAAGCACAGCGACAAGCTAGAATTGCTAGCGATCGTCAAATTATCGATCGATTAATAACTGATAATTTTGCTGAATTTGTCAAAGATTGGTATCGACAATCGCTATTCGTCGGTATAGATAAACATCCCAATTTCCCCGATCTAATTCTTCGTCGAATTGCAACTAATCAACCGATTAATCTAGCTCGATCGTTACAATTCGCGGGGTTGGGAATGCAGCCATATTTAGGCGATAGGTTGAAAACTGCAACTGTGCCGATCTTATTAATTGCTGGCGAACTCGATCGTAAATTTGTGGAGATCGATCGCATCATCGTTCGAGAATGTCTGACTGCTATTCTCAAAATTGTCCCCAATTGCAGTCATAATATCCATTTTCAACAGCCACATACTTGGATCGATTTATGTTTTAAATCCGAGCCATAATCTTTTTAAAGATAAACCACAAAAGCCGATTACACATCCTGTCATCAGGAGTGGCAACAATGGAAAATCTCGACGAGTTTCGATCGTTAATGTTTGAGCATTTGGATCGCTGATGAATGCCGAAATCCGATCGAGCTGTGCTTCGATTTGGGTGGTGGCATCTCCGTTCCAATTTCTAGTCAAAGGAATTTCTTGGCGGTCGTTAGTAATTAGCCCAATTCGATATTTTCCTCTCGATTGTCGATCGACAATTTCGACTCCCGCCAGTTTTTGTTTGGGAATTTCGACCTTTCTAAATCTACCTGGATATGGTTCGCTAGTGATGTTACAGATAACTAGCTCCGGGTTGGGCTGACATTTTAGAGTGACTGTCTCCCAATACATAACCACCATCAGGAGGCACCAGCATAGAGAAAAAGATCCCAGCAGTGTAGTGCTAAATAATTTTCCTTGCCAAGATAATCTTTGATTCATCTGTATGTAGTTGGACTAAATCGCTTCACTATTACTTTATACCTACTGTGCTGATAAATCGCCAGCCGATTGTCTTAGTCTTCAGGATGCGATCTAGTTATTGAATCTACAGGCGTTGTCTGTCGATCTGTCGCGATTGCCAAAGGCAGGTTTTCAACCACCACAGATGGCGATGCCGTCGAGATCTGCATCGAACTATCATCAACAATTGGTACGCCTGTTAGTTGGCTCCAGATATAATCGCGCTGATTGATTAATAAGATGCTCACCAACGTCAGACAAACGCCACACCATTGGAGCAAATCTAAACTTTCGCCTAAAAATAAACTCCCGAATAATAAAGCAAATACCGGAGTCAAAAAAGTCAAAGAACTCAGACTGGTGAGATTGCCCTGCGCCGCAAAAAAGAAAAATAAACCATAAGAGATCGCACTCCCAAATATCGTAGAGTAAGAGATCGAAAGCCAATCGTAGTTAGTCAGTGCCGTCCATTGGTTAGACTCTAGATAAAACGAACCAACCGCTAATGGCATCCCGCCGAGAATCATGTGCCAGCCCGTCGCCACGACCGGATCGACATATTTGGTGACAAATGGCACTAAGATCGTTCCTACCGCCATTGAGAGGGCAGCTAGGAGCATTAACCATTCTCCCCGATCGAACAATCCAGCCAGATCGAATTGACTCGTCAATGGACTAGTTGCAATTTGACTCAACCACTCAATCGGTAGCCCCACGCAACTAATTCCAATCACGCCCAATACCAAACCGCAAATTCCAATCGCGCCAATTCGCTCTTTAAATAACCATGCCGAAAGTACCGCCACCGCTAACGGTTGCGAGTCGATGGTTACCGAACCCAAACCCGCCGTAGTTCTCACCAATCCGGCTGCTAAAAAGCCTTGAAATAACGTGCCGTCGATGAGGGCAAATACCCCAATCCACGCCCAGGCTTGCCAGCTTTGTGGTTGTTGCCGTTTGGAAATCGCCGTAGCAATCAAAACTAAAATCCCCGCAGGCATTAGTCGCATTACTGCCATAAATAAGGGCGTGGTATGAGGCATCACACCTTTCATCGCCACCATTGCCGTACCCCAAAGGAAAAAGGGCAAGACCAATAAAATCGGTGTTAAGCTGAGTAAGGATGAGGACTTGTTTGACTGCATGAATACTTAGAATTGCGGCTCTTAACAAATTGTATATTTTCTTCACAAACTCTGCTAGTTGTTTAGGGAATAGGGAATAGGGGATAGTGGATAGTGTTTGAACACTCCCCGTCTCCTTGTCTCCCACCTCCCATCTCCTAACTATGTTCTGGCCGTTCAACCAAAAAGCTACCAAACAAATCGCCCGAATTGAAATTGCTGGGGCAATCGGTAGTGGTACGCGTAAGGCAGTTTTGAAGGCACTGCGAGAAGTTGAAGAGCGTAAATATCCGGCTCTATTACTGCGAATCGATAGCCCCGGCGGGACTGTCGGCGATTCTTACGAAATTTATCGGGCACTCCAACGGCTGCAACCCAAGGTCAAAATCGTCGCTAGTTATGGGAATATTTCGGCTTCTGGGGGCGTTTATATCGGGATGGGTGCGCCGAACATTATGGCAAATCCTGGCACCCTCACGGGCAGTATTGGGGTGATTCTGCGCGGAAATAATCTAGAGAAGTTACTCGATCGGGTGGGCGTATCGTTTAAGGTAATTAAATCGGGGCCATATAAAGATATTTTATCGTTCGATCGGCAGTTGACCGCACCTGAGGAACAAATATTGCAAACGCTCATCGATAGTACTTACGAGCAATTTGTCAATACAGTGGCAGAATCTCGCCATCTCGATCCCGCAACGGTCAGAACTTTTGCTGACGGACGCATTTTTACGGGCGAACAGGCTGTAGAATTTGGAATGGTCGATCGACTGGGTGCGGAAGAAGATGCCAGACTATGGCTGGCAGAATTAGCCGGGTTAGATCCAGAAAAAGCGAAACTTCAGACGATCGAAGAACGCAAGCCACTGTTAAGTAGAATATTACAAAGCCAATTTTCTGGGTTGACAACAGTAGTATCGGCAGCAGATTGGGTACAATTTGAAATGAGTACTAGCGGACAACCATTATGGTTATATCGTCCCTAGTCAGGATCGATATTTAACATTTTGGGGAGGCGACGGCGTGGAGTGGCAGATGAGAGCGATTCGAGGGGCGACGACAGCAAGTGAAAATACGGAGGCATCGATCGCGATCGCTGTGACCGAGTTACTGCAAGAATTAGAATATCGCAATCGGATCGATCCCGATCGCATCATCAGTGTCATTTTTACGGCGACTAAAGATTTAGATGCCGTTTTTCCCGCCGCTATCGCTCGCCGCATCTACCCCAATTGGCAAGATGTCGCTTTAATGGACGTTCAACAAATGCACGTCGAAGGTAGTCTCCCCCGCTGCATTCGGTTTCTAATTCATGCCCATCTCCCCGCCGATGCTAAAGTTTATCATCCTTATCTACGCGGCGCGAGTAATTTACGCCCCGATCGGAGTTTGGTGAGTTAGGGATTAGGTGTTAGCAATTAGTATTGTAGGTTGAGTAGCGCAACACGAAACCTAACATCAACACCAGGACACAAGCGTCCTTAAAGCCCAAAACCTAACACCTAACACCTAAAGCCTAAAGCCTAATCCCTAACCCGATTTGCCCGTAATTGCCCACAAGCGGCTGTTGCACCTAAGCCTTTGGAATAACGCACGCTGACGGCGATGTGTTGATGTTCGAGTACGTCTACAAACGCTTTGATATCTCTGGGTGTGGGTCGATCGAAATCGGCATCGTCGATCGGGTTGTAAGGAATTAAGTTAACATGAGTTTGAAAGCCGCGCAGTTGGCTGGCTAATTCTGCGGCGAGTTTGGGTTGGTCGTTTACGCCTGCAAGTAAAATGTATTCGACACTCAACCGTCGTCCGGTAATTTGAACGTAATCTCGACATTCGGCTAGTAACTCACCGATGGGATAATGTTCGGCGGTGGGGACTAATTTAGTGCGGAGTCGTTGAGTCGGCGCGTGGAGACTGACGGCGAGGGTAACTTGCAGCTCGTGTTCGGCGAGTTCGTGAATTTTACCAGGAATTCCCACTGTCGAAATGGTAATCGATCGCTGGGAAATTCCGATATCTTTATTGAGGCAATTGACAGCTTTAACGACATTAGCTAAATTAGCTAAGGGTTCGCCCATGCCCATAAATACCACATGACTGACGCGCTCTTGGAAATCTTCTTGAACTGTCAGCACTTGATCGATAATTTCATGCGGGTGGAGATGGCGCGTAAATCCACCCATCCCTGTCGCGCAGAAGGTACAAGCCATCGCGCAACCAACTTGCGAAGAGACACACACCGTCAGCCGTTTCGCCGTGGGAATGCCAACAGCTTCGACAATTTGTCCATCGTGGAGTTTGAGTAAGTATTTGATCGTACCATCGCTAGCGACCGCCCGATCGTGAATGGTCGATCGACCGATCGGGGTTTCTTTGACAGTTTCGCGCCACTGCTTAGAAAATACGGTAACATCAGCTAAGGATTTTGCACCCTGTTGATAAATCCACTGATATAATTGTTTGCCCCGATAGGCTGGTTGTCCTTGTGCCTGTACCCATGTAGTCAATTCTGCTAAACTCAAGCCGAGTAGAGGGGTAGCCGTGCTTTGAGTGTTGGGTTCTAAAGTAGTGACAGACATGTTGTGGAAGAGTTATGGTTACGAAAGGAAGCGAACTGGGGAATACTATGACAGAGCAACGCGCATCTACAATCTGGTGAGATCCTAGTCAGCCAACCATTGAGTTAGTGCTACTACCTCTAGGTCGAAATCCTATTCTAACTGAATAGTTTGTCTTGCTGTCACCATGATTTAAATTTCTGCTCGATCGACTCTCTACTGACAACAATTTTATAACAACGTTCGATCTGCTCGATCGATACTAATTCTTTCCATTCATTCAAATAATAATTCTTATCCACTATCCCCTATTCCCTATCCCCTCTTATGGCTAGATCGATCGAACAAGTCGGACAAGATTTACATCATCTTCAGTCAGCTAGTAGTAAACTAGGTACAGAACTAACTGCTGCTTATCAGAGTTATTTTGCAGGTTTAGCACTAACACTCAAGCAACAGTCGATTCAAAGTTGTTATCATTTGTGTACGACTTGTTATCCAGATGATTTTTTAAAATTGAATTACAATCAGCGGGCGCAATTACTAAAAACTTTGCAACGAGTCATTGGTAATGTTATTGCCAATTTAGTAGTTCAGCTTAATTCGCCTGGTGGTAATAACGATAGTGATGACGAACAGACAGGTGAATTAACCTCTATGCCAATTATGCCGATCGACTGGTTTGCAACTCCGACATCGTTGGTAACTTGGCACCAGAATATCGAATCAGAAATTACGCATAGTTTAAAAGAAATTTCTTATAAAGTTAATCTACTTTTGCAACAGGCACGAATCATGCCAGCAAATATTCCTAAGCCGATTTTAGAAGCAAATAATGAAGCCGATCGACAGGGTGAAAGTACGGCAAATATTCCAAATTTATTAAGTATATTCATCGAGCAAGATTTGAATGAAGAGCAAAGTGCTGCCGAAGGATCGAAGACTAGCTTGCAAAATGGTACCGATCGATCTTTGGGAATGAACATCGACTTAGACGAAGAAGATTTTTCACGGATCGTGCAAATCCATAGCCTCTATATGCGATTGACAGAAGTTGAATTTTCTGATGTTAACGTTTTAAGCCTACGGAAAAACATCGAGAAGTTAGTAGATAAAAGTAAAATGCTGCGACGTGAATATCTTCAAAAACAGCAAGAATTAAAAATCGCCGAAGCTGAATCAGCTTGGCGGAATAGTTGGTTTGAAGACTAGTAACTTTCGGTAATTGTTTACGTTTAAGTACAGATCGATGTCCGACGCACCAGACTGGTTGAGAATTCAAAAAGCTTTAGCCATCGAAGCAGAGTACGGTTATACCGATTTAGTCGGGCAACAGTACCGCTTCGGTGAATTTTTGTGCTTGAGTTTTGGGAAACCACCGACACATGCAACATCTAAAGATCGTCAACATTGGCGCGAATTAGCTTTTGAATTTGATAAGTATCACGCTCTGACTTTAATCGATCGTAAGTTATTAATTGCTAAAGCTAGTGAGTTTTTAAAAATTGCTCAGCAAGTCGCAGCGCAGCATAGCACTCAAGCACCAGTTAAGTTAGTTAGAGCGAATGAATCTCGCGCTAATACTACCCCCAGTGCAACTCCACTGAGTCCTAAAATTTCGCTACCGACAATTTCTACGACTCAAAGCAATTCTAATTTAACACTCGATCGCTACCTCCGCGATCTGCCCCAATTAGGAATTCGCAGAGCTGAAATTTTGGCTAGATTGGGATTATTAACCGTTAAAGATGTTTTATATTACTATCCCCGCGATCGTATCGACTATGCCAAACAGATAAACATTATCGAACTAGAACCCGGTACCACCGTCACGCTCGTCGGTATTATTAGAAAAATCAACTTTTTTACCAGTCCTAAAAACAAAAAACTCAACGTCTTAGAAATTACCATTAAAGACGAAACTGGCAGCCTCAAAATCAGTCGTTTTTATGCCGGGACTCGTTATAGCAATCGCGGTTGGCAAGAATCATTAAAACGTAAATATCCCGTTGGAAGTTGGATTGCCGCATCGGGATTAGTCAAGCAGGGTAAATATGGCATTAATTTAGATAACCCCGAAATTGAAGTCTTAGCAGATAGTGAAGCGAGCATTTCTTCGCTCAAAATTGGGCGCATATTGCCAGTTTACCCATTAATAGAAGGTGTATCTGCCGATATCGTCCGCGAAGCAGTAGTGACAGTTTTACCTGCGGCGAAGTTATTAACAGATCCTCTCCCCACAGTAGTACTGGAACAATATGGCTTGATGGGCTTAGCCGCATCGATTCAGAATATCCATTTCCCTGAAGATAGCGATACTGAAGGAGCCGCCAGACGCAGACTAATTTTTGATGAATTTTTCTATCTCCAATTAGGCTTCTTGCAACGCCGCCATTTATTACGCCAGACTCATACTCAAACCATCATCAAACCGACAGGAATATTAATCGACAGGTTCAAAGAACTGCTACCATTCCAACTCACCAACGCTCAACAGCGAGTCGTGAGTGAAATCTTAGAAGATATCCAACAACCCGCACCGATGAATCGGTTAGTACAAGGCGATGTCGGTTCCGGTAAAACCGTAGTCGCCGTTATGGCAATTCTCGCCGCCATTCAATCCGGCTATCAAACCGCACTCATGGCTCCCACAGAAGTTCTCGCCGAGCAACATTATCGCAAACTCGTCGGCTGGTTTAACCTCTTACATTTACCTGTAGAACTCCTGACAGGCTCCACCAAAGCCGCCAAACGGAGACAAATATATAGCGAATTGGAGACAGGCGAACTCTCGATCGCAGTCGGCACACATGCTTTAATTCAAGATAAGGTCAACTTTCGCAACCTCGGCTTAGTCGTCATCGACGAACAACATCGCTTCGGCGTATTCCAACGCGCTAAATTGCAGCAAAAAGGCTCCCAGCCTCACGTCCTCACCATGACAGCCACACCAATCCCCCGCACCCTCGCCCTCACCCTCCACGGCGATTTAGACGTAAGCCAGATTGACGAACTACCAGCCGGAAGACAACCGATTCAAACTAACGCCGTCAATAGCCGCCAGCGCAGCCAAGTTTACGAACTCATGCATCGCGAAATCGCCCTTGGGCGACAAGTATACGTCGTTTTACCCCTCGTCGAAGAATCCGAAAAACTCGATCTCCGCGCCGCCACCGCCGAACACGAACGATTAGCCACCGAAGTATTCCCCCAATATCAAGTCGGCTTACTCCACGGGCGGATGGCTTCAGCAGATAAAGATGCCGCACTCGGAGCATTTCGCGATAATGTCACCCAAATTATCGTCTCCACCACCGTCATCGAAGTCGGCGTAGACGTACCCAACGCCACCGTCATGCTCATCGAAAACGCCGAACGCTTCGGCTTATCCCAACTCCACCAACTACGCGGGCGCGTCGGGCGGGGCGAACATCGTTCTTATTGCCTACTGATGAGCGGTAGCAGTTCGAGCAACGCTAAACAACGCCTACAGGTGCTAGAACAGTCCCAAGATGGATTTTGGATCTCCGAGATGGATATGCAATTACGCGGCCCAGGGCAGGTTCTAGGCACCCGTCAATCGGGGATGGCAGATTTTGCCTTAGCTAGTTTAGCAGAAGATGGCGAGGTGTTGACGATCGCGCGCGATGCCGCCGAAAAAGTCATTTTACAGGATAAAGATCTAAGCCGATCGCCACGATTGAAAGCGGAGTTAGATTATCGCTTTAATAAGTTAATGGGCGGAAGTATCTTGACTTAACATCGCAAATGATTTCTCAATCTAGTGCCGTTCGCGGGTGGTAAGATCGGCAGAATTGAGGCACTAAATATCGATTTTCAGGAATGACGAGTAGTAACGACGATTCAAACGATACGATTTGGGTATATGGATATCATGGCACCAGCCGCAGTCGCGCCGACAAAATTATTGCCGAAGGTTTTCAACCCAGCACGAATGGATATGATTGGCTAGGTACGGGAGTTTATTTTTGGCAGGATGCACCCAATCATGCGCTGCATTGGGCACAGAAAATGTACCGACACGAGCCAGCCGTAATCAAATCCAGGTTAAGACTGGACAAAACATGTCTCGATTTGCTAGATATGGCAGATTTCGAGAATCCTGATTTTTGGATGAACAGCTATAATGGATTTACCGCAATTTATCAGAGGATAGGGGCAGTATTGCCAACGCAAAACCCCGATATCCCCGGCAAACGTTACCTAGACTGTGCATTTTTTGACTACGTTAAAGTCTCATTATCGAAACAAAGGTCGATTGGAGCGATAAGATCTGCATTTGTAGAAGGAAAAAGAATTTTTCCAGATTCGGCGATTTTTGATAAGACTCATGTTCAAATTGCAATTGCGAACGTCAACTTAATTGAGTACTCCTGTATACATCAAATTTGATGAGTGATTAAAATGCCAATAGATCCCAGAGAATTTAAAAGACTAGTCACCAATCACTTTGCGACTGTTACTGACGAAGAATTTTTGGAGAATTTACGAAAATCTTCGCCCTACCTTTTCACAGAAAAATCAGAAGCAACAAAAGACATTCAGATCTCAGACACGTCCGATCTGATTTCAAATAATTGCAACTCAATAATCGATCGACAAACCCTAGAAGAATTTTGTCCAGAGCTTATCGCAGCAGAGATCGATGATTCAGAATTGACTAAAATTGAAAATACAGAAATTTATCAACAAGCAAAGCAACAAAATAAGTTGGAAATTGCTCCTAAACTTTTGAAGAAAGGAATGAGTATTCAAGAAGTAGCTGAAATCCTAGAATTGGACGTGCATCTTATCGCTAAATAGATGCCAAATATTATTGTAAATATAAAAAATGTTAGATATAGATAAATCCGAGAAAATTTTAGAAAATTATTTTGCAAACGTGACTCAAGAGCAGTTTGCAATAGATTTAGAAAAATACTGTCTAGAATTAGTTGAAGCAGAGTCAGCTAATTCAGGCTCAGAGATATCTAAAAATACAGAAATCGATCGCTTTATAGTCAGAATTAAAAATAATACAGATTGCTAAATTTCTGTATTAATAATAACTTACTTAGCAGCGATCGGCATTCGCCAACCCGTACCAAAAGCTCGATCGGTTATTTTCAAACCGGGGGGAGCTTGACGGCGTTTGAATTCGGCACGCTTGACTAGCTTGGTTATTTTCTCGACTACTTGCGGATCGTAACCGCGATCGATTATTTGCTCTGGGGATTGATGTTCGCAGACGATCGCATCTAAAATAGCATCGAGGATTTCATAAGGTGGTAATGAATCTTGGTCTACTTGTCCGGGTTTTAATTCCGCGCTGGGTGGTTTAATAATAATATTATGGGGGATAACTTCGCGCGATCGATTCAACCATTTACAGATCGAAAATACCCGCATTTTAGGCACGTCGGCAATGACAGCTAAACCACCATTCATATCACCATAGAGGGTACAATAACCTACCGCCATTTCAGATTTATTGCCAGTTGAGAGCAGTAGATGTCCGAATTTATTGGAGATCGACATTAATAATGTCCCACGAATCCGCGATTGGATATTTTCTTCGGCTAGTCCAAATTCAGTACCTGTAAATAGGGGATCTAGAGTGCCATCGAATCCCTGCATTAAATCGCCAATGGGGATAGTTTCGGTGTTAATTCCTAGATTAGCAGCTACCGCGATCGCATCGGTGACAGAATGCGATGAGCTATAGGTAGACGGCATTAATACGCCCAAAACTTTGTCGGCTCCCACCGCTGCGGCGGCTATTGCGGCGACGAGTGCGGAATCGATGCCACCGCTCAAGCCTAAGATTACTTTTTGAAAACCACATTTGCTAATATAGTCTCGTACGCCTAATACTAATGCTTGCCAAATTTCGGCATCGTCACAGTCGGGTTGGGGCTGAATTTTACCAGGTTTCAAGTCTTGTTTAATCTCATCAAATTCGACGATAATTAAGTCGCGATCGAATGATTCACCCCGACAAATTAGTTCGCCCGATCGATCGAATCCCAAGCTACAACCATCAAAAATCAGGTCGTCATTTGCCCCAACTTGATTGACATATAATACCGCTCGATCGTATTTAATTGCGGTATGTTTTAACATTGCTGCGCGTAGCTGTTGCTTGCCCACACAATAGGGTGAAGCAGAAAGATTGACCGATAGATCGATATTGTGTGCGGCTAATTCAGCGATCGGATTTACTAAATAACTACGTTTACCCCAAAAGTCTTCATCATTCCACAAATCTTCACAGACTGTCAGCCCGACTTTAATATCGTCTATGGTGAAGTAATTTGCCTCGCTACCGGGGGTAAAGTACCGATTTTCATCAAAGACATCATAAGTCGGTAACAGTCGCTTGTGGAAGATATTCTGCACCTTTCCAGCCGTTAGTAAGGCGATACTATTAAATAATGGTTTGCCACCCATAACTGTGAAGTTAGGATTGGGGGTAGCTAGCCCGATTAATACGTGTAAATCTGGCGGTAACTCTGTTGCTAACTGATGGAGGGTTTGCTCCATTTCGGTAATAAAGTGAGCGTTAAGTAATAAGTCTCGCGGTGGATAGCCACACAAGGATAATTCGGGGGTGAGTAATAGTTTTACTCCTTGGGTGGCTACTTGGTGGGCGGTTGTTAAAATCTGTTGGGCGTTATTTTTTAAATCGCCAATGGTGGGATTGAGTTGGGCTAGTGCTATTTTCATGATATTTTTAACCGCAGAGACGCAAAGGACGCAGAGAAATATATGATTGAGAAATATCAGATCTGTAGGGGCGGGTTTATGCAACTAATAACGATTGCACCAGAGATCTAATTCAAACCCGCCCAACCTCACTAATATCTAAATCGATCGACATAACCAACGTGATTTTTTCACGCTCTAGATGGTGGGCATTGCCCACCCTACTTAACTAATCTTCTGTCCTACAAATTTTCATTATTTATATAAGCTTATATGTTAAGTCCTAATCTGTTTGAAGGCATTCAATATGATAGCGATCCTTTCTGGGTTGTTAAAGAGTTTTTAAATACATTAAGCGGTCATTATTTTTATTGGGGTTTAAATCATGTCACTAACGGTCAAGGTTGCGGAACTGAACATGCTGGATGTGTATTTCCAACTGATGGAAAAGACGAAGATGAAGAAATACATGATGGGGTTTATTGCTACTACTTTGATGATAGCGTTGTAATCTCAGAAGAAGACTTTAGAAGCATATTAAAGGTTGCATGTGAAAGGTACATTTTTATTTATCCAAACTGTGTTGATAAAAAACATATTCAAGCAATTATCGACAAAATGAAATAGGTCAGCTCAAAAGTCCCGATAGGGTGGGCATTGCCCACAAATTTAATTATGATTGCTCTAGCCATATAAATATCATCAATTTCAAACAAACAACAATGGCTTATCTTTTAACGGCGCAAATGCCACCGGATCGAAGCGATATAAACTAGCCGGACGACCGCTACCGCGCGAAGATTTAATACCTGTTTCTTCGAGGAATTTGAGTTTAATTAATCTATTTCTAAAGTTAGAATAATCGGAGAACGATTCACCGAGAACGGTTGTATATAGTTGGTAAATATCGCTGAGAGTAAAGAGTTCTGGTAATACATCAAACGCGATCGGACTATATTCTAGTTTATTCCGCAGGCGTTGATGTCCGTATTCGATAATTTGACGATGATCGAAGGCAAGATCGGGTAATTTGTCGATCGGATACCAAGCAATTCCGCCGACTCCTGTGGCAATTAATTCGGCTGCTTCGTATCTAACTAAGGCAAAATAACTGACAGATAAATATCGAACGTCATAACTATCTACTGCTTCGCGCGGATCGCGTCCGGGGCCGCCAAAGGTATATAATTGTTCTAAATAAAGGTTGTCAACTTTGATTTTTTCAGAAAGGATGCGATCGGCAGCAGCTTCTAAGGCTTCACCTTTTCTAACTAATGTACCGGGCAAGCACCAAGCACCTAAATAGGGTTCATCGTGACGCATTACTAAAAGGATGAGTAGACGATTTTGCTGGGTATCGATCGAGAAGATAACGTTATCTACGCCAACTTTAAAATCAGCCAGCATCTGTTTATTTGAGTTTCGTTCTGTCGCGGGAGTCATTCGGGTTTTAGATTTGAGATTATCGTTACAGATTAATGAATTTTATCTTGCCACTGGCTCTATTTAAGAACATTATTTATCGAGTATAAATTGTGGTTTTGAATATATGTAGCTACGCTCGGAGCTATGCCTTGAATGGAGTGACTATTTCTAATGGCTGTAGAAGAAATAGCTGGTGTCGATAAAGGTGCGATCGCAATTTGCGCTCCGAGATCTTTGAGGCGTTGGAGATCGGTTGGTTCGATTTTATTACCAGTGCGCGGCACGATTAATAATTTAACTCGATCTAATAATTCGCTAGCGCGGTACCATTGTGGTAATTGGGTAATTAAATCTGCGCCGATGGTAAGAATAAATTCACTATCGCTCCAAATTTTTTGAGCCGTAATCAAACTTTCAAATGTCCGCCTACTACTCAAACTGCGGTAAACTTGGGTGGATCGATTTACTGGTGGCTCAATTTCTGATATCAATAACTCTAGCATTTGCGATCGCTGTTCTAGTGATGCGCCATGCTCTTTATATGGATTATCTGCCGCCCATACTGCGACGAGATCGAATTGCGATGCCAACCAAGTAATTATCTGTTGGTGAGCAATAGTCGGCGGATCGGCACTGGTGCCAAATAGGGCAATTTTCATTGGATTATTGGATAGGGGATAGTGGATAGAAATAATTTTAGAATATCTTTGAATAGCGCAGATCTAAATCCCCCAACCCCCTTGGAAAGGGGGCTTTTAAAGTCCCCTTTTTAAGGCTACGGTGTATACACAAGTTGGATAGACTTCGTTTTGAGATCGGAATCCCCCCTAACCCCCCTTTTTAAGGGGGATTATGCGAGACAAGACAGGGGGATTCCCATTAATTCTTGGGTGAGTTTTGCTAATGCTGGTGAGATCGTCACTGGGGATAGTCCATCGTAATTAATATCCCGAATCTCGACAGGTAAACTAGCTACATTTGCATCCGTACGCTTTCTAATCGTGGCTAAATCGTCATCTGGTTGAAGCCGATTGCCATCGCTCATCACTAGCTGTAATAAACCCTTGCCCTCACTGGCTAAACCCAAAATATCTCCGGTAAATTGTCCCGATCGAGCTTGACGAAAAATCTGTTTTTTGCTAGAGTAGGTCATCTTATCTGTCGATCGCTTCATTGTCGGAATATTATCAATCTCCACTAATTTATACACCCCATTAACTGGGTTGCCAGTTACTAATTTAGTCCCCAATCCATAACCATTAATCGGTGCTCCTGCGGATCTCAATTTGGCAATCTCCCATTCATCGAGATCGCCACTGGCAAAAATATCGACATTTGGTAAGATAGATTTAACTTGTTTGGATAAAGTTATTAAATCTCCCGAATCCAACCGAATCCCCGATAATTCGATTTCTCCTGCCGCTACTCGTTCGGCTAACATTGTAGCTGCGGCGATCGAATCATAGGTATCGATAAGTAGTGGTGCGCCTGGAAAATAACGGTGAAAAGCTTCAAATGCCGCTGATTCACTACCTGCCTTCGCGCCGATTGCCATGACTAGGGCATGTGCCATCGTACCGCTCGGTTGACAACCTAATTTTAGTGCAGCTAACACATTTGAAGTTGTATCCAATCCACCCGCAATCGCCGCTCGTGCCGCCCAAATCGAAGCTTGAGGGCTAAATGCCCTCCGGGTACCAAATTCGAGTAAAGTGGCATCCGCACCTGCAACATCTCGCAACCTAGCGGCTCTAGTCGCAATTAGGGTTTGATAGTTAATGGTATTGAGCAGGTAAGTCTCAACAATTTGAGCCTGCCATAAAGGTGCTTCAATCCGCAAAATCGGCTCGTTGGCAAAAATCGCCGTCCCTTCTGGTACCGCCCACACGTCGCCTGTAAACCGAGCGGTGGCTAGTAACTCCCAAAATTTAGCAGGGGCGTTGTCAAAAATGCCTGTGGCTTGTAATTGGGCAATGAGATCGGGGCGAAACTGAAATCGTTCGAGATATTCTAAAGCTTGCGCCAATCCCATCGCGATTAAATAACCGAACCCTTTTGGTAGTTTCCTGACAAATAGCTCAAAACTAGCCACAGATCGATCGAGCGATTCGCCCACATAACAAGCTGTCATCGTCAGTTGGTACAGATCGGTTAAGAAGCCGTAGTCTTCATTACACAAGGATGATATCGATGTCGATCGTGAGAGGTTAGTGCTGGTTGGTGTAATTACAGAATTCATCATTTACTCAAAATAGGCTTCTTCTATTATGGTATTTGTTACCATAATATGTCAAGGGCGATTTATGCCCGATCGATTTTGAGTGGAGTGCGGGGGAAGTAAGGAGTACGATTTCTTAAAATCCAAAGCCTATCCCCTTTACCCTTTACCCTTCTTCCCTAAAACCTAAAGCCTCAAACCTAATGCCTAAAGCCTAAAACCTAAAAGCTATCGATCGAAATGGTATCAGAAGTGACATTCAGGGGTAATATGATAAAGATATGCATCATGTACTGTTGTCATAAAAGTCAACAATGCAGTTACTAACTTCGTCAATTACGATTGGATAATTACGTAATCGATTTCCCGAAGTAATGCTAGTGTTTAAAATGTAGTGAAACTGCCAGCGATCGGCCTCACAACCACCGCCATCCACCAGCATAGCCAGCAACTGCGTTCGGATACTTGAGTGTTGCTAGAATTGTCGGAAAATAGCACCCGCGCACAATCTCCCGTAAGTTAGCAATAATACAAATTTAATAAATGAATATGTTCTTGGGTGGAGGTAAATTAAACTATATGGAATTTTCGATCGCCACGCTGCTATCGCATGTTAGTCCGGAGAAGTTAGTTACCCCAAAAATACTAGAAAAGAAGTTAGGCTGTGAAACTCCCGCAAGTGTGGATCAGTTGGATCTGGCTTTAGAATTACTCGAAAAAATTGGCATCTTGGTAAAAGAGAAGGGCAAATTTCGGCGCGAACTAACAGATACAATTGTCGAAGCGAAGCTACGCTGTTCGAGTAAGGGGTTTTGCTTTGCGATTCAAGATCGAGAAGGTGCCGATGATATTTACATCCGCGAAAGTCATCTCAGCAATGCCTGGAATGGCGATCGGGTGTTGATCGAAACGATTAAAGAGGGGACTAGACGGCGCAGTCCTGAAGGTGCCGTCAAGCTGATTTTAGAGCGGGCTAATCCTTCGGTATTGGCAAAAGTCAAACGGTTAGAAACAGGCGAATATCGGGCGATTCCCTTAGACGACAGGCTGTTATTTGAGTTAGATGTGACTACTAACGGTCATCATCCCACCAACGGAGCCGAGCCGATCGAACTCGACAATATTCTCGATCATCTGGTACATGTCGATGTCTTGCGTCATGCGATCGGGCAAGATTTACCGACAGGCAAAGTCACTAGAGTGCTGGGTACCACTACAGAGTCAGCCGCCGATATCGATATTGTCACCTGCAAACACGATCTGCATCAAGCCTTTCTCCCCGCCGTAGAAGCTGCTGCTGCCAAGGTTACCAAGGGATTTAAAGATCCGATCGCGTCAAAACGCATGGATCTGACGCAATTGCCCACAATCGCCGTCAGCACGGAATCAGGGCCGATCGACAGCGCGCTGTCGATCGAGCATTTAGAGGGGGATATCTGGCGAATGGGCGTACATATTGCCGATATCGCCAGTTATATTACTGCCGACGACAGACTCGATCGTGAAGCCCGCAAACGCGGTACGGCAGTATATCTAGGCGAAAATATCATTCCCCTCTTGCCTGAGGCGGTACATCAAAATTGTGGATTCGTGCCGGGAGCCGATCGCTTGGCGATCTCGGTATTTCTCTCGCTCAACGAGCGCGGGGAATTAATCGAATTTAACATCCAACCCAGTCGGATTCGGCTCGATTGGTTGCTCGATCCGACGCAGATCGCCACCGTCTTGACAGGCGAACCCAACGAAATCGACCCCCAAGCGATCGAAATTATCAAACCGATCTGGACGACAATTGCCCCCGCTTTCAGAGCGCAGCGACAATCTAGGGGGGGTCTGGAAGTAGATCTGCTCCAGAAACAAGCCCCCTTTGCCGATGAAGGCAGATTGGGAGTCATTTTCTTAGACGATCCGCAATCGTTACTTACCGATGTGATGGTGATGGCAAATTACGCGATCGCCTCTCACCTTCAAGCACTCCAAGTACCGGGGATTTATGCCGTTCAACACAATCCCGAACTGGTAGAAGTCAACGATACAATTAAGCTAGCAATCAATCTCGGCTTAAACTTCGAGGGCGAAGTCGAAACCGAAGTCAGCGTCGCCGACTTACAACGCTTGAGCCTCCAATTTCCCCAATCGCCAGTGCCGCAGGTACTCAACTACCTGTTCAAATCGTTACTCAAAACGACGGTATATAGCACGGTACCGGGCACTCATTTCGGACTGGCGATCGAAAATGGTTATACCCACGCCGTCTCGCCTCTGCGTCGCTATCCCGTCATTTTAATTCAGCGCGTACTGCACGTAGTTTTCGCCAACGGACGCGATCGCAAAACCTCCCGTGCGAAGGAAATACTCGACTTAACCAGTAGTAGCTGCCACGGACAAATCACCTGGAATGTCCTCACACCAACAGTTCAGCAAGACTTAGAAATGCAAATTGCCGGATCGATCGCTCATCTGAACGATCGTACCAAA
>NZ_JANPLS010000452.1:0-4909 GCF_031422475.1 Chamaesiphon sp. VAR_48_metabat_403 | reverse complement strand
CCCACGCCAATATGCACCCGCTACAGCTTCCAGTTTAAAAGCTTTGGGATGCAAATCGCCAGTATTTTCGACATGCGGCCCCGCGCACAAATCCCACCACTTATCACCCAAGTGATAGAAGGTAATTGGTTCTTGCAATCCAGCGAGGATTTCTAACTTGTAAGGTTCGTTGAGCGCGGAAATCTTCGCATCAGCATCCGCCTTGGTGACTTCTTCGCGAATCACAGGTAATTTCTGATTGATGATTTTGATCATCTCTCGTTGAATTGACTTCAGATCCTTGTCTGTAAAGGCATCAGGGCTGTCAAAATCGTAGTAGAACCCATTTTCGATCCACGGGCCGATCGTTACCAGAGCCTTGGGAAACAGCTTCTGTACCGCCATCGCCATCACATGGGAGGTGGTGTGTCTAATTTTTTTGAGGGTTTCCGATTCGCTGGTTTTAGGTAGATGGATTTTCTCTGGCTGTTCGGCGTTAGACATGGCTATCCCTGGCAAAATTTAATACTCACAGCAGCGACACTAAACTCAATCGCGATCGCTGTTAGATCTATTTTACCCAGGAATCTGCACCGATAGCTGGGATCGGGACTTAGGCGCAGCAATGCTCATTTTAAAACTATGACGCTATTTTATCGCTTCAATCTTGACGATCGGTGACGACAGAATGCGGGTTGTGGGAGTTTTATTTTTAAAAACCAGCATCAGATCTAGCCTCAATTTCGATCGTCGCCAATTGCTGCTTACGAGTTAATCGTCCCGGTTTGGGGCGAACTGGCGATCGCAATTTTGGCAACGGGAATTCGCCCAGCCAAGTAGCTCAATCGTCCGGCAACGGCGGCTAAACCCATTGCCTGAGCCATCATCGGGGCATTCTCCGCACAGGCGATCGCGGTATTAATTAACAGGGCATCCGCGCCGATTTCCATCGCTTGAGCGGCTTCGCTGGGGGTACCGATGCCCGCATCGACGACGACGGGGACTTTGGCGTTTTCGATAATAATCTGAATATTAGCAAGGTTTCTAATCCCCTGTCCCGATCCGATCGGCGAACCCAAGGGCATAACTGTCACGCATCCGGCTTCTTCTAGCCGCTTGGCTAGTATTGGATCGGCGTTAATATAGGGAAGTACGGCAAACCCTTCTTTGACGAGCTGCTCGGCTGCCTGGAGGGTACCGATCGGATCTGGCAACAAATATTTACCTTCGGGAATAACTTCTAATTTGACAAAGTTATTATCTTCTTGTCCTAATAATTTTGCCATTTCTCGACCCAATCGCGCCACCCGCACGGCATCTTCGGCAGTTTGACAGCCAGCAGTATTGGGCAACATCCAGATTTTAGACCAATCGATCGCTTCTGCCAAGCCTTCATGTCCAGCGGCTTTGGTTTGCACTCGTCGTACGGCGACGGTAACAATTTCGCAACCGCTGGCGATAATGCTCTGTTGCATTTGCTCGATGCTGCGATATTTCCCGGTACCCGTCATCAGCCGCGAGTTAAAGCTTTTACCTGCAATAATTAATGGTCGATCGGTCATGAATAGTGAATAGTGAATAGTGGATAGCGAAAAGTGCGTTCTTGAGGTTCCCCCAAGTAAAGCACCTTTTCAAGACAGTGGATGGCGATCGACTAATGTTAGGACATTCCTATTTTACAAGCAGGACGATCGGACATCGCTTGAATATAATTAACTACGGCTGGATATGCTGATAAATCTAACCTGAGCATCAAGGGGATGTAGATTAAAATCGCACCTACAGTCACATCGACAACGCTAAATCGATCGCCTAATAGATAGGTATGTTTGCTTAATATCTCATTCAATGGAGCCATTAATTTAGGCAACTCTTTGGCTCGACTTGCTTCGACAAAAATTCCAGTTGCGAGGGTTGAGTTAGCAAATAATGTCCATTGAGCGACGATCGCTTGTTGTTCTATAGATAGTGTCTCACCGCTGTATTTTTGATGTAAATATAGCAAAATTGCACCAGATTCAAATAGAGCTAAATCTCCATCAACTATCGTCGGGACTTTACCAAAAGGATTTAATTTCAAAAACGCTGGTTTAAGATGTTCTCCTACTGACATATCTAGCAGAATAAATTCGTAAGGAATCCCTAATTCTTCTAAATACCACCGCACGATCGAAGCTCGACTTCGTGCGCCACCATATAGTTTAATCATCTTATTTATTTACCATTTATAATTAGCATGGGAGCGGGGAGTAAGAAGTAAGGAATATAATAATTACTGCTAAAGCCAACCACTGTCTTGAAAAGGTGCTTTACTTGGGGGAACCCCAAGAACGCACTTTTCGCTATTCACTATTTCCTATTCCCTAAATTATGCCCGAAGTTCAAACCCATTTAAATATTCCATTGGTTTGTTAGGGTCGAAAGCAATACGATCGACAAACATTTCTGGCTGTTCGATTTTTAATTGACCTTTGGGCATATTTAACCAAAATGCTTTAGCAACAGCAGCATAACCTTCAACTGGATATAACTGTTTAATTATACCATCTGCATTTTTGGGATAGTCGGTTAATTTTTGTTGATTCCAGCGTACCATTTGAGTCAGCACCCAGACGGCATGAGAGTGCCAGAGAAAGTTGGCATGGTTTGGCGATTGTAGATATTTGGTCGATTGAAAGTGAAAGATTTGAAAGTCAGAAACTTTTTGAACTTGGGGTTTAGCATCAAATCCGCCATAATTATAGCTACCTGCAAGAATTTTTTGCCAATTTTTATTAGTGCCAGGATTTGTATATTCAGATTTACCTAAAATTGGTGCGAGTGCGGTAACATTTTCTTGGTTGTCGCAGAACTGACAAGCTTCTAATACTGCTGCCATTAATGCTTTCGCAGTAATCGGATTTTCTTTGAGCCAAGTATCGAGACTGGCGAGAATTTTTTCGGGATGTCCTTGCCAAATATCTCGATCGAGCGAGGCGGTAAAGGCTTTTTTATCGGCAAGTGTTTGTTGGTTGAAAAATTCATCGGTGGCATAGCCGACTACTTTGCCACTTTCTAATCCTGCGGTAATATCTTGGGGTGCTAAAACTTTAATTTTCACATCGCGTTCGGCATCGATACCCATCGTCCCCAGCCAATATCTGGTCGTATAATTTGCCATCGCAGCAGGATGGGCGATCGCAAATTCTGGGGGTGTTTTGAGTTCGCGAAAAAACTTATTATAACCTTCTTGAAACTCACCCAGACTATTATAAGCTTGGCGAGATCGCAATCCAGCTTTCCAGGCAGTTTCACTCAAGCTGATACTATTACCATTGATATTTAAACCCATCAAGGCAACTGTATTCGCATTAGCTTTACTTTTACTTTCTTCGCGCTCTTTTTGCCGTCTGCGGCGGTTCGATCGAGAAGTATTTTCCTCTTGCTCCTGCGACTTGCTCTCTTTACTACTAAAATATTCCCAGAGCGGCATCGCAAACAAAGTTTGGACGGCATCTAATTTACCGCTGTGTAATTCCTCTTGTCCTTTATCCCACGTCGGTTGTTTCACCAGTGTGACATTCAAGCCATACTTTTTGAACATCCCTTTCTCTTTAGCGACTACTAACGGTAGACAGTCCAAACTAGAAACAATCCCAATCTGGAGATCGGTTTTTTCTAACTTCCCAAAGTTGGCTGCTGGCTGAGTAAAGTGAGTGCTACCTTGATTAGTACAAGCAGCAAAGGTCAAACCTGCGGCGGTGAGAGTACTATATTGCAGAAATTGGCGACGCTTCATTCAAGAATTGATAATTGATAATTGCGGCTCTCGCACGCCCTGGTTTCCCGACGGTTTAGCGGCGTTTTTATGTCTAGGGTTCCCCCCGAATAAGAAAACGACAAGACAGAGAGACAAGACAGATAATTGATAATTACCTTCGTTATGTTGAATTCTACAGGATGCGGTGACTTTTTAGGGTTTTGGTGATTAGTGGATAGTGGATAGTGAATAGAGTTAAACAGTCCCCTAGTCTCCTCATCCCCCCGTCTCCCCGTCCCCCCGTCCCCCAGTCCCCTCGTCCCCACACTCCCTTGAACCTCACCACTCCCCTCAAAATCGGCTCTCTCCAGCTCCACAGCCGTGTTTTTCAATCTCCCTTGTCTGGAGTTACCGACCTGGTTTTTCGTCGCTTGGTGCGGCGATATGCCCCCAATTCGATGATGTATACCGAGATGGTGCAGGCATCGAGCTTGAGACATCTCAAGGAAATACCGCGCATTATGGAAATCGATGCTAACGAACGTCCGATTAGTATCCAGTTATTCGATTGTCGCCCCGATTTTCTGGGAGAAGCGGCTCAGATTGCTGTAGAGCAAGGCGCACAGACAATCGATATCAATATGGGGTGTCCGGTTAATAAAATCACCAAAAATGGTGGCGGTTCGTCATTATTGCGAGATCCAGATACGGCTGTCGCGATCGTCAAAGCGGTCGTTAATGCTGTTAATATACCAGTGACGGTAAAAACGCGAATCGGTTGGTCGGATGATGAAATTAATATTCTAGATTTTGCCCAGCGGATGCAGGATGCTGGCGCGCAAATGCTTACAGTTCACGCTCGTACTCGCGCTCAAGGCTACAATGGTACGGCTAATTGGGACTGGATTCGGCGAGTAAAAGAAGTATTATCGATTCCCATTATTGCTAATGGCGATATTTTTTCGGTAGAGTCGGCTGTCGCTTGTCTGAAGCAAACCGGAGCAGATGGGGTGATGTGTTCGCGCGGTACCCTCGGCTACCCGTTTCTCGTCGGTGAAATCGACCATTTTCTCAATACGGGCGAACTATTACCATCGCCAGGTGCGATCGCCAGTTTAGAATGTGCTAAAGAACTTTTACAATACTTGTACTTATTCTAAGGCGATCGTGGCTTTTTTCAAGCTCGCAAAC
>NZ_JANPLS010000451.1:0-2243 GCF_031422475.1 Chamaesiphon sp. VAR_48_metabat_403 | reverse complement strand
TTTCCTTGAGTTCTTTGGGGGTAATCAAGATTTTTGAGTAGTTGATATTCGTATCGCCGAGGACATTGGCATCCATGCTATTTTCGAGGGTTTGGATATCCTGAGTCTCTTGGGGAGCGGCTGCGCCGACGGATGTTTGATTTTGCATGAGTTGGAGGTGTGAAGATAGTGTTAGTGCATGTTGAATGAAGCGATTACCTACGTCGCACAATCGAACGGGCTGCTTAAAGGTCGCAGCTTACCCTCTTTTATTACTAACGGTCTTGACAAGCTCGATACCTCGCGGTTGCGAGTGAGTTTGCCCGATCGAATTTTAGTAATCTAAATAGTGGAAAGTGAGTAAGCATCGACCGATCTATTGCCCTCAAGCGGGCATTATTATTGCTAGATTCTAAATCGATGCCAACTGTATGAGTACATGAGATCTTAAATATTTTGGTTGGTTGAGCCAATGAAGGCTATAAACTCTGGATCTGTCTGACAGCTAAAAATATAATGCGCGGACAGATTACCTACTTTTGCCCATTATATCTAAAATTTGCCCAATTTGAATGATAAAGCGACATAGTTTAGATATCCAAATTTGGATATCTAACTAAATGCATGGTTAAAATAAACCTTAAATCCTTACGCGCAATTGCACTCCCCACAACCAGATGTTTGCCACCAACGCGCCCGTTCAGCCGATCGATCCCGATAAGATTCGACCGGAAATTCAAGCCTTGCAGCCCCAGCTAGTCGCCTTCAGGCGACAGATCCACCAGCAGCCCGAACTGGGATTTAAAGAACGACTGACTGCTGCGGCGATCGCTAGTAAACTGACAGAATGGAAAATTCCCCATCAAACTGGCATCGCCCAAACCGGAATCGTGGCGATGATTCAGGGGCGCAAGACGAGCTTTCGACTCAAGACGCTGGCAATTCGGGCGGACATGGATGCCTTGCCGATTCAGGAGGCTAATGATGTGCCGTATAAGTCTCAGCATGACGGCGTGATGCACGCTTGCGGACACGACGGACATACCGCGATCGCGTTGATGACTGCTTACTATCTATCCAAACATCAAAACGACTTTGCCGGGATGGTCAAAATCATCTTCCAGCCCGCCGAGGAGGGGCCAGGAGGAGCCAAACCGATGATTGACGAGGGAGTCCTCACTAATCCCGATGTTAGTGCCATCATCGGGCTACATTTGTGGAATAATTTACCATTAGGCACAATCGGGGTGCGGAGTGGGGCATTAATGGCGGCGGTAGAGCAATTCGATCTGACGATTCAGGGTAAGGGCGGGCATGGGGCGATGCCGCACCAGACTGTAGATTCGATCGTCGTCGCCAGTCAAATTGTCAGTGCTTTACAAACGATCGTTTCGCGTAATGTCAATCCGATCGATTCGGCGGTGGTGACGGTGGGTAAATTTACCGCAGGTAGGGCGCGGAATGTGATTGCTGACACTGCTAGCTTGTCAGGGACGGTGCGCTATTTTAGTCCCGATTTGGCTGACTTTTTCCACCAACGCATTGAAGCGATCGTCGCTGGAATTTGTGCCAGTCATGGGGCAACTTATAGTTTAGATTATATCAAGTTTTATCCACCTGTAATTAACGACCCGAAAATTACCGATTTAGTGCGATCGGTAGCGATAGATTTAGTCGAAACTCCGCTGGGTGTCGTCCCGGAATGTCAGACGATGGGTGGGGAAGATATGGCTTTTTTCCTCCAAAAAGTCCCCGGTTGTTATTTCTTTTTAGGTGCGGCAAATCCCGATCGATCTTTAGCTTATCCCCACCATCATCCCCGCTTTGATTTTGATGAAACAGCTCTATCTACAGGGGTGGAAATGTTCGTGCGGTGTGTCGAGAAATACTGTAATTAATAGCAATGCCCAAATTGCTTTAGTTCGATCCAAACGCATCGAGCTACCGATCGGAGATCCGATTAGTAGCTCGATGGGGGTGCTAGGACACCATGTAACTTAGCTGAAATATTATTGACGGATCGCCACACTAGTGAAGTTTAGCGTTTGAAGCGAGGGCCGCGTTGGGAGTTGTCGATGTTAGTTTCGCCGATTTGAGTAGTCCGGTTGAATTTACCTTGAACATCAGTAGCTTGGTCGGTGACGATCGAAGTACCAGTATTGCTAGTATTACCAGTGCGACCGTATTTGCTATTATCGATCCGAGTGAAGCTACCTTGAGTAGTGTCGTTAGCTACACCAGTCACCACCGAAGTTTGGATGGTT
>NZ_JANPLS010000450.1:0-2646 GCF_031422475.1 Chamaesiphon sp. VAR_48_metabat_403 | reverse complement strand
CCGGGATCTACACTTGGCAGAGCTAAATCGCCAAAACTAGCTCCTACAGTCAATAGTAAGTGTAGATCCCCAATTTGTACTCCTCTACACTTCCACATCGCTCGGCACAAATTTACTTGTCTTGCCCGATCGAACGAAACTACCATAGCCTAGCTCGTTTAACTCATTCAGCCATTCTCTTGCCTGACTGGTATTCTGCGGTTTTAGCTTACCGAAAGTAGACTGGCATAGTTCTCGTGGTGTGACCCCACCCTTCACCCTCGCAATCTCCAATGCTTTTACCAATTGCGGCGGTAATGAGAGCGATTGCTCGGCAATAATTGTCAGTGCTTGACTGATGAAATACTGCATCAGTTTTACCGCTCGACTTACTATTTCTGGTTGAATGAACTCATCAACCCGACCATCGATACAACCCCAAGCGAGGTGAAGATTCAAGCACAACCGCGCCAACTGTCCCCCCGCCTTCGCCCAAGTATTCTGTTCCCAACTTCCCTTTGACGGATCGATCGCATTTTGCCCGTAGCCATCGAATGCCTGAGCAAACACTTTAAACGCTGCTGGTTTCAGCTTATAGGTAGTAGGTGCAAAACTGTTTACCTGACGGTAAACACCCGCTAGCATCTCAGTCAGATCGATTTCGCCATCATCGATCATTGGCGTGAAAGTATAGTTGAGCGTGGCATATAAAAAGCGGCTCATCAACCCATTATCATCATTCCCATTACCCACCAACTCCTGCAAGACCGCAGGCTGAATCGTGCCGATCGTTGCAAACCGAATATCGTGGTTAGAATAGGTAAACCCCGAACCAGCCCGCTCTCGACTGAGCTTTTGCCCGTCGTAGTAACTGAGGTATTTTTCGGTATCGTCGCCCTTGCCGCCGCGATGAGCGTTAGCCGATGAGAAAATCGCTTTTAGTTCGTCCTTGATATATAGTGCTGATTGTTCTGGCTGTTGCGCCGCAACATTCTCGATCGCTTCCATCGTAATATTGTTGAGATAGACGCGGCGACGGTGGGGGATATCTGGCTGGGATACCTCTTGCTTCATCTCCTTGGCAAGACTATCCCAAAGATTTTGCTCGACCTCATAGCGACGGTATTCCTGCTGATAGATCTCGTTGTAGCTCCTTTGAATCAGATCCAGCGGTTTAGTGAGCATCTGTTGTTGAACTGGCGATTTCCGGTGTCCAGATGCACCAACTACCGCCCCGTAGAGGTTCCCTGGCTGGTAATAAGTACTTTTGATCTTGATTTGACTCTCACTATGGAGCATTCCCCCAATTCCTGTCAGGAGGTAGAGAATATAAGGTTCGCAACTATGCCCCAGACTGGTAGCTAGGGTAGCGATCGGTTTAGCTAACTCCTGCGGCAAGATTTGGTAAATATCAACAGCGATCTTTTTACTGGCTATTAGTCTATCGATCTCAACTTTCGTAGCCGCCCGATTTCCAACTCTTTCTTGCTCCAAGCGCAAGCTCTCAGATACTTTTGCCAACTGAGTCACTGACTGCTTCAACTGTTTGGCTAGCTGTGCCAATTCAATTTGATAGTCGGTGGTGGGTAATTCGCGATCGAGTAAATCTGTCAAAGCCTCTCTGATAGCTAATGGTGTCGCTTGACTCGAAATCTCGACTGCTGCATCTGGCTGTGATTGAGTATTACTAGCCGATTGCAGACAGTTTTGGTACTCTTCTAGGTCGATTACCCGCGCGATAATTTCGACCTGAGTATAGTTACGATCGAGAATATCGTCGAAGACATCCATCCCCCCTTCCGGTTGTCGCCAGAGTCCAGCAGTCCCCGCTAGGTAGTAACCCGCGATCTGGTTGGGGAAGTCACGCTCGAAATTGGCAATGTAAGCCAATCCTTTCTTATCCCGATCTGGTGCCAGAACTAACTGTACGCCTGCTAAATCCGAGCGATAGTTGCCATAGTTCCCATAACCGCCACAACCGCCGATGGTGGTGGTAGCCGGAATCCCCAGACTCCATAACGCATCGACAGCGGGTTCTCCTTCGACTATAAATACATGTTCGCCGCGCTCGTAAGCAGCGCGTACTTCTGCATATCTGTAAATCGGAATGTGTGGGCGAATTGTAGGCGGACAACCCTTGAGCCACTTACTACCATTCCAGTATTCCGACCAATTCTTCTTCTCACCGTTGCCCAGATCGATGCGTACCGCCCGAACTAATGGCGCACCATCCCGTGTGGGGTAATCGAAATACCGCGTTTGCTGCGGTCGCAGAGACTTGACAAATTCTGGCATTCGCTCGCGGACAAATTCACCCTGAAAGCCATTCCGGGAGGGTTTGGTGTAATGCCAACCAGGAACTGTATGACCATCTATATAGGTATGACAGCCTACCCAATTCTCGTCGAATGAAATACTACAGTCGGCATCCTTAGTGCGACCGCAGACAGGACAAGGGTGATTTTTACCAGAACGTCGGAAATCAGATTTTTTATTAAGATATTCGTGCCGAGCGACAGATACATCTGGCTCTTCTCGATCGGGAAAGTTGTTATTGCGAAAAGTCATGGGTTAAGATGCTGTTAATAGTTAAAAACGCAAATATTGCTTTTACAGCAATTGCGAATGGAGAGCGGCTTGCGAGGCTGGCTCTCTTTTTGCGTTTGC
>NZ_JANPLS010000449.1:0-10279 GCF_031422475.1 Chamaesiphon sp. VAR_48_metabat_403 | reverse complement strand
GACTCGATTGATACTTCAATTATATATCTGCTATATGAATTTGATGGCTATTGTAAAGCTCGATCGCTACAGCACTTTCCTCAATTGTGAAGTACAAATCCCCCCGCTCCCCCCTTTCCGAACAAATAACGTACTGCATATTACTGGAAAGTGCTGTATTATCGCCAATCTGCAAGGTTTTTAACCAGCTACTAGAGATTTCTGCCAAACCGATAAAAACGTTTCTTACAGTGATGTTGGCGACAGCGATATGGATAAATATTTAACAGGGAAATAAGTTTCTCCCACTTACTTTTACGCCGATCTCGACCGATTCGATCGGTATCACACTTAGGACATTTTCGAGCAGTTTTAGACCAAGAGTTTAGAAGCATTTTTATAGCACCCAACAAGATGGACGATAGAGAACGGTAGCGCGATCGCCAGAACTAAACTTTCTAGTTAAGACAGACTATTTGTCTGTCTTAAACTGGATGTAATTCATTGTAAATCGAAATCAGCTATTTAGCTCAACAATCTGCAATTAAATCTAGAATTTTATAGTAATAACACTCTTGCCAAAAGTTCTTTAATGGAGAGTTTATTCTGGATTCCGAGCGAGATTATCCGCTGTAAGACGCATGAGGTTGCGATTGTGACGGTTTTGCTTGGACATCGCGATTTGTCGATTGACTAAATTAGCAGAATTATGGATGTATTTAGGTATCCAGTTCTATTGTGCCCAGTTCGATCGATTTAATAACATCTCGATCTAATTATATTTAATTGGCTATTCATATATCTCATCTTTACCAAATCGGTCGAGATCGCTGACAATTGTCTTGTTTATTAATTAAATTTAATTATTTTATTTGCAATTCATCAATTATTGCCAGTTTGCTCCATAGTTCGACGATCGAAACGTGGCTCATCCCTGCAAACTGCGCGTCACCAATCTCAATCACAATCCAATCTCCAGATTCAAGTTGTCCGATATCGACAATAATATAAGGCACATTAACTTGAATTGCGGCTAAAATTGCCAGTCGATCCAGACTCGCTCGATCCAATTCTGTTAATATAAACTCATCCTCAAATTCATCCCAATAATAACCGCAAGCCAGCACTTGCCCTCGACAAACAAATAGTCGATATTCCCGACTGCGGGGGAAATTTCCAGGCATTATCGATCGATACCGTAATTTTACCAGTTGCCGGATAATTGCTCGCCCGCGCGCGCGATGGGGTATCGATAAAATCTGCTCGACAATATAGCTCAACTCATCGGAATCGTTCGCCACGCAAGCATCCCAACCGAGCGTTTTATTTGATTTAACAGCACCGCGCACGAATACTGGAAAGCCTAATTTTGCACCCGCATCAGCACACTCATCCAAGCTGGTAATCGTCAGACTTTGCGGCGTAAGATTACCTAGTAGGGGATAATATCGATCGAATTCTAAAGCGGTTTGATGTTGAATCGGATCGTTAACCAAGAATACATTTTTCTCAGCCGCTGCTCGATAAACTGCCTCGTATTTAGCCTCTGAGGGGATGAAACCAGCCCAAATACCAATTTGAGGTCGATCGAAATAGGGCAGGTTTGCTAGGGCATCTACCGCCGCTATCGAGTAACCGATTGCCGCAGGTAAGAAGTAGGTATAGCATCCATACATGCGCGCGGTTTCGACAATTTGCAACGTTTCGCGATTATCGATCGAATTCGGATTGCGAAGAGATTCGTCATGAAAAACAACAACCATATTCGAGGATCGTTCGGAGTTTTCATTAATTTATCTCGATCTTACTCTAATTTGCGACTACATCTGCATCCAGAGATCTCATTTTTACCTTATCTAGGCTTTTTCGACCAATATTTTGCTAAAACAATTCCAGATAAATTGTGCCACAGACTAGAAGTTGCCCAAGGTAGAGCTGCTGCTGGACTAACAAATTGAGAACCTAGAGCGACTCCCAAGCCGGAATTTTGCATTCCAACTTCAATTCCCACCGTTCGGCAATCGTCTTCGGCCATTTTTAAAAACCGACCGCCCCAATAACCTAATAGTAATCCAAGACTATTATGGGCAATAACAGCAATAATTAGTGTAGCTGGAAAGTGTAAAAGATTATGCTTATTCAGACTTACAATACAAGCAATAATCGTCAAAATAGTCAGGATTGAAATCGCTGGAAAAATTTCAATAACTGGGTGAATGTATCTACGAAGTAATCGACGCAAGATTAGTCCATTAACAAGCAATACGGTTCGGTTAAGGTCTAGACAATATTAAAGATCGAGAAACAACGGACTTCATTTTCCCTTCCAGTTTCTCGGTGAATAGGTTTCTTAGAGGGGAATTTAGCTCTAGTTTGTCTTGGTGCAGTTGCATGGTCGGGTCTCCCGACCATGCAACTGCAACGCTTTTTGACGACTCTCAGGTTACTTCGGCCTTCACGTGGAGGGATCTGCTCATCCAAAATCTCTGTCTGTAGCCAGCTCAAAAAAAGGGAATTTCCGTTAGTTCTAGACGTTGAAATTTTGGAACAGCACGGCGAACAACATTCAACGTTCCGGTAAAACTTAATCTCAAGGGAGAGATGTCAGCTTGTTCAGTCACTTGAAACATGAGCGAACGAATAGCCCAATGTCCCAATAATCAGCCATAAACTTCTTGAACAACTTCACGAGGATTCAGAGAGCGAATTAGTGTTTTCCGCCCCAACAAATGCACTTTTAATTCATCGATAGTAGTTTCGACATCCCATCGCTTGTGATATTCCACCCTTGAGTACTAAAGCTGGAAAAGTAACAGGATTTAATAAGCTAGTGATTAGGCGATATACTACGGGTTCTCCATCATTTTTAATCGTATATTCAATCACTCGTACCATGATTAAACTCGCACCTTTTTTCTTGGATTTTCTATCTGGAGCAATCCAGGATAAATAGGAACCATCCTCTAAGACTTTATCTACTGGAAATTTGACATTCTTAGGCATCCTTCCTAGGTAATCAGCTCCTTGTGATAGCGTCTCCATCACCATTACATAGGAATGAAGGTAGAAAAGCCGCAGAAGAACAAAAATCTAAACAGAGTACGATTGCCTTTACAGCTAAAAACATCCTAAGTAACAATCGACACTGCAATAAACGAAGAAAGTCTAAAAGGGCACAATGGGCAGAGGGAAAGAGCAGACAAGATAGCAAAAGTGTTGAATGATAGAAACAATTAGTAAAAAATGACCCCCATTCAGATAAAATGGAGGTAATTAAAAATAAAAAACTAGTTAAGATGACATCAAATTTTCCGAAGATAATCAATCAATTCTTAGGCGAACTACCAAAAAATGACTATCCAGCATTAGACACATTAATTCAATTATTTGGCTCGATCGCATCTTCCTCAACCTAAACTGGATGTAATCTCGATTCGGATCGATCCGATCGATTGCGATCGCTAAACTAGATAAATAAGCTCGGCGATACTTTAAACATTTCGCCTAGTTTTTTCGCTTGAGCCTTACTAATAGAGCGACTGCCATTTACCACCTCAGACACAACTCCTTTGCTACCAACAATCCCAACAAGATCGATTTGTTTGGTACCACTAGCAGCCATGATGTGCTGCAAAATTTCATGAGGTGCCGACTTGCCCCAGTCATCTAAATTGTAATGCTTGGATTCATAATCTTCAATGAGCTTTACCACTAACCGCAGTAGAGTTGTTTCTTCTGAAGTACGCAGATTTTTCTTGACAAGTAAACTCTCTGCTACTGCTAAAAACTGTCTGTATTCAGATTCAGATTCAATTACTTTTGGACTGATATCTGCATTAGCCCAGAGTTGTAAATAGTTAGTTAGATCGATACTCACTATATTTAAACAGCAACCATTCTAGGTGATGCTGGCTCAAAGTGTAACACCATTAATTGATGAGAACGCAATCCTACTGACTCATAGGTTCGCCCTTGTCGATCGCTAAACTCTACTTCAAATGCCTTGCCAGATGCTAGAATCTCCACAACGGTACCAACTTGACCCTGAGATAGATTATACTCAGGCAAATTCACCGTCAGAGCCACCACATCCAAAAGATTAATACTTGCGTTCATTCTCTTTTCTCTTCAATCTATAAAGGGTAACAGGTCGTTAACTTAGGCATCTCTGAATCATTCTCGATTATCCAGCCACTTCGCAAGATTGCGCTTTTATTTTGCCATTCTACCGAAAAATCTAGAGCATATCGTTGTCCAAATTCATCTTGCCGTTGTAGCCGAGCTTCATGGGTGACAACAACTTCTAATAAAATTTGACGTAAATCTTCAGCATTCTCAGCCGTCATCCCTAGTATAGATAAAAACAGTCGGGCTTTGTGCTTGCCCGTATCATGATTCAGATTTAGGCAATAGTCTCGTAGCTTACGAATATCGACGATAGCCAGCTCTCCATTCGGAATGAGCATGAAAGTAGTAAAAATAGCTTACATGCATTATCGTAATTCAAAACTGGATGTAATCTCGATCGGATCGATCGAGTCAGATGATGATATACTACATATGTCGATCGTCATAGTCCGATGAAATGCATCACCGCCGCTCTGAGCATATCCTGTACCCTATTGGGATCGGCACTCGCCCAAGCTCAGGTTAAACCCGATAATACGCTAGGTAACGATCGATCTCAAATTGATAACAATGTCATTCAAGGTGGCGCGCTGCGCGGTACCAATTTATTCCATAGCTTCACGGAATTTAGTATTGGCAATGGGCAAAAAGTAGATTTTGTCAATCCTAATGGTGTCAATAATATCATTACTAGGGTGACGGATGCACCGTCGAATATTAATGGCACTTTGGGCATTTTAGGTAATGCCAAGGCGACCTTACTATTAAAAATGGTTCGAAGATCGCTACGACTGGAACGAATAGCGGTGACATCGACTTAAAAGCTCAGAATATTACCGTAACTGGAACGGATGATAATCCGGCAAAGGTTAATGCCCGCTCTACTGGTACAGCCGCTAATACTAGAGGTGGTAGTGTCAAGCTCGATGCAAGTGGCGATGTATTAATTTCTGGCAATAATAGTGGGATTTATACTAGTACATTGGGTGATATTAATGGCGGAGATATTCTCGTTAGTGCTAAAAACTTCCAGCTTTTAGATGGAGCATATTTGGAGACAAGCCCTTATGCTTCAGGTACGGGCAATGGGGGGAAGATTTCGATTTCAGTAACTAATACCGTCCGACTTGCTGCGCCTACAAATGGACAAGAGACAGCTCTACTTACTGGGTCTTATGGTTTTGGTAGCAGTGGGAATATTAGCATTCGATCGGGCAAATTGATTCACAAAGACGGATCGCAAATGATTACCGATTATCTTGGTGACGACATTCCGCTGGGCGGCGGTAAACTCGGCGATATCAACATTATTGCCAGTGAATCAGTAGAAGTTAGTGGGGTTTCTAGTCAGGTATTTTTGTTAGGATTTCCCAAGCCTACTGCTATTACCTCTTTTTCTGCGGGTCGGCAGGATTCTGGAAATATCAACATTCAAACTCCCAAATTTGCGCTTCAAAATGGGGCTTCAATCTCGGCGGGAACTGATGGAAGTGGTGCGGGTGGTTCGATTTCCATTTTGGGTTTAAATGGGCGTAGTGCGGATACTGTGGAGCTATTGGGCAACTCGAATTTGGGGCAATTTCTGGGGACTGAAAATAATTTAGCGTTTGCGGGGGTGGGGAATGGGAGCCGGATTCGGAGTATTACCAGCGATACGGGTAATGCGGGAGTGGTGAAGATTAATGCCGATCTGGTTACATTACAAGGTGGGACTAGAATTGATGTCAGTACGCTAGCTGGCGGGCAAGGTGGGTCGATCGAGATTCAAGCCAATACGGTAGAATTAACCGATGGCGGACAACTGATTTCGACGACGAGAGGGACTGGACAGGCTGGTAAAATTAACGTTAATGCTGACAAAATTTTGACTCTTAACGGGATCGATACGACTTTTGAATCTAAGCGCGCCTTCTTGAGTTTAATTCTCGTCGTCAGCAATCAGCCCGCCGCACGGCAAGCTTTAACAGACTATCTCCAAAATCCCAATTCCACTTCACAACAGTCGGTTCTCTCTGCTTGGCAGCAAGTTAATAATAACGCTCCCGATCGACAAATCCTAGAGAATTATTTCACCTTCTTGCAAACTAGTCCCACGGCTCGATCGACTTTACAAGCTTATCTTATCGACACCGCCGGACAGACATCTTTGCGCGATTATAATATCTTGCTCAATGTGGGTAACAATAGCGGCATCGTCAGTCGATCGCAAGCCAACTCCACTGGGAATGGGGGGAATATTAATATCTCTAGTCCGAATTTGAATATTCAACAAGGTGCAGTAGTGACAGTGAATAGTAATGGTACCGGACGCGGGGGGAATATTACCGCCGATACCGCTAATATTAAACTCGATCGTGGGGCGATTACTGCCAAAACGATCTCTGCTGACGGAGGAAATATCGATCTAAATGCGAGTAAATTGGTGCTATTGCGGAACCAGTCCGAGATTTCGGCGAACGCGGCGACGAATGGCAATGGCGGCAATATTAATATCGTCGCGCCGAATGGGTTAATCCTCGCGGTGCCGAGGGAAAATAGCGATATTACCGCCAGTGCTGCGAGCGGACGCGGTGGGAGAATAGAGATTAAAGCCGATAATGTATTGGGATTTAGCACCCAGCAAATCGATTCTACTAGTAATATTGCCGCGACTTCGACATTCGGCGCGCAGGGAATCGTGACGATTACCACCTTGGGGAACGATCCAAATAAAGGCTTGCAGCCAGATCCGATCGTACCGAGTCCGCCAGGAATCTCGCAAACCTGCGCGGGAAGAAGTATTCAGGCGAGTCAATTTATCGACAGTGGTAAGGGGGGAATTGCGCCTAGTGCGATCGATCCGTTGCGGAGCAACAAGATCTGGGTAGATACGCGGGTGGCTAATCAGCCTGTCAGTAGTCCGCCGATGCCACCTTCGCTCGAGGCTGCACGGGGTTGGAAAATGGGCAGCAATCGCACGGTAATTTTGACTAGTCAACCGACTAATTATTCAGAGCCAAATATCTCCTCGTCCGCGCCTAATTGTGGGGGTAAGTAAGTATTTTCCGATCGTCTAGCGTTTCTAAATAGAGTTCTACCGCTTCTTGAATATTGGTTTTGACTTCTTCTAGACTATTCCCTTGAGATTGACACCCCTTCAAGTCTGGAGAATAACCATAATACCCATCTCGATCTTTTTCAATGATAATATTAACTTTTATATTTCTCATCTGGTTAATACCGATTGTTAGATTAGATCTGCTTCTAATACAGATGTCACGAATGCTAATTTATTTTAACGAATATCTAGATTTAATTTCCCACTGGCAATAAATTGAAAACTTTCATTACCCATCCCACTATATCTTTCGCCCTTTCCCTATTTGTCGGCTCGAATTGCATCCCAGCCATCGCCCAAACCACTCTCCCCGCACCGCCACAGATCGATCGATTACCCCAGCCGATTCCGAGTACTTTACCCATCCAACCTGTCCCCCTGACACCCCCAACGGCAACCCCTCCAAACCCGCCAATACCAACGACAGAGCGAATTAAAGTACTCAGGTATGAAGTAATTGGGAGTACGGTATTTAGCGATCGAGAATTAGCTAAAATTACCCAACCATTTACAGGCGAAGTCACATTCGATAAACTCCAAGCTGCCAAAAATGCGATCGAACGCATGTATCTCGATCGTCAGTATCTCACTAGCGGGGCGTATATTCCCACCGGACAGACATTATCGATCGATGCGGCGGTAGTTAGGATTCAAATTGTCGAAGGTAGGCTCGAAGCTATTCAAGTTACCGGAACCCAACGGCTCAACCCCGAATATATTCGATCGCGGCTAGCATTGGCTACCAGACAGCCGTTAAATCACGAGCGACTGATTGAAGGCTTGCGGCTGTTGCAACAAGATCCTTCGATCGGGAGTATTTCTGCCGAACTCTCGAATGGCATTCAACCAGGTACCAACCTGCTAGAGATCGAAGTTAAGGAAAATCCGACTTTGACAGGCGAAATTGCTACCAATAACGATCGCTCGCCGAGTATCGGTAGTTGGCAACGTCGCGCCCAAATTAGCGCAGCCAATCTCACAGGGTGGGGCGATACGCTGATTTTTGCCTATAGTAACACTGAAGGCAGTAATGGGATCGATGCCAGTTATACTGTGCCCCTGAACCCCTCCCAGACCACTCTGAGCGTAAATATCGGGGGGACTAACAGCCAGATTATTGAAGAGCCATATCGCTCGCTCGATCTTACCTCCAATGCTCGCTATGCCGAAGTTAGCGTGCGCCAGCCCCTAATTCGGCGCGCTGGGCGAGATGCTACTCAAGAATTTGCTCTAAGTCTGACTGGCTCTAAGCTGGAGAGTGCTAGTGCGTTGGGGAATACACCTTTTCCCCTCAGTCGCGGTGCAGACGATAATGGTCGTATTGGGGTTTCAGCTTTGCGGTTCGGGCAGGAGTATATCTATAGGGATAATCGATCGGTCTTGAGTTTACGCTCTCAGGTAAATGTTGGTGTAAATGCGCTCAATGCGACGATTAATGCTGCTGCGCCCGATAGTCGGTTTGTCTCGTGGCAAGGTCGAGGACGCTGGTTGACACAGTTAGCCGATCGTACAAATTTAATTATACAAGGAAAGGTGCAATTTGCAGATCGATCGCTGGTCTCGATCGAACAATTTGCCATCGGCGGACAAACTACGGTACGCGGCTATCGTCAGGATGCACTACTTGCCGATAATGGGGCGTTTGCCTCGGTAGAGTTGCAGTTGCCGATCGGGAACGATCGAGGCAATACCTGGCAAATTGCGCCGTTTATCGATGTGGGGACGGTTTGGAACAATTCTACTAGCGATCGGTCTGGTACACTACTCTCTACTGGATTGGGATTGCAATGGCGCACCGATAATCTCAGTGCTCGGCTCGATTGGGGCATTCCGCTCGTCGATCTAGCCAGGAGCCGCAATTCATTATCTAATAATGGTTTACATTTTTCGGTGCGATATTTTCCGTTTTAATTCGATTAAAAGTCTCCTATAGCTCCCCGACTTCTGGGAGAAGTCGGGGAGCTAGCCTCATCAAAAAAACATGAATTTTTTTACCAAGATCGGCTCGATCGGCTTGATTTTAGCACTGGCGATCGGCTCTACTCAATCGGTATTTGCCCAAGGAAATGAGCTGCCTAAAATAGGTGCTGTCAAAAATGCTCCTAGCGGGGCTGGTTGTAGTTTTTCATTAGCAGGTAGTAAATCTACCGCCCCAATTTTTGTTAATATTGCGGGAGAAGTAACGCTGATGAATTTTGATGGGAAAGATACGAAATTGACTCGTGTCGGAAATCGATCCGATCGACCACATGCCCCAGAAAATTATACAGCTAAAAATCTCAAAATTAAACTCGCATTTCGCCCTACTAAGAAAATTGACTACACGCAGTTATATGACGTGCAAATAACGATTAGTAACGGCAACAAGACTCAAGCAATTAAAGCTAGTGGGGGATGTGGCTGCTAGGTTACAGGTGAAAATTTAGATACTCCAGCACTCTGGGCTGGCTCTACAAGAAACATCAACAATGGTATAAAGCTCTAGAATTTACCCAGCAAGCCGTAGTAGCGGCTAATCCAAATCACGAGACTCTCTATCAGTGGGGGCAATTCATGAATTGTCCCTACCCTCAATTTTTTGTGGCAAAGTTCGGGGTATCCCCTAAGTCAAACTTTTCCCCCAGGTCTGAAACACTTGTCCAGTCAATATTCTAGCGATGCGATCGCGAGTTAGCTTAGGGTTAGTCTCCGAGGCTATTCTGTGTACATGGAAACAAACACAACCCCACAGGAGCCAACCAAATGACAACCTAACCAACCGCATTAAATTCAAACCACATGTAGCGAGTAGCTTAATAGCAAAGTACCATTTTTACCCGCAAGGGGCGCAGATCTGAGGGTTATCGCTATTAACGAATCCCCCCTCGCATCGTCGGAAATGCGGGTGCAACTCCCGCCTCGCTACCTATAGGGGTATCGCCAAGTTTGGAAAGGCAGCTATTTATCCTAATTCAATTAACTTGCCCATCAGGGACGACAGAATGAGGGTTATCGGGTGTAGCCATTCGCAGGTTCAAATCCTGCTACCCCTAATTTGGGATTGTAGCTCAGTGGTTAGAGCGTCCGCCTGTCTAG